>NZ_LIRL01000031.1 GCF_001419795.1 Streptomyces niveiscabiei | reverse complement strand
CGCATCCCCCGATTCGATCTACCCTCCCCCCATCCGGGCCGCTCGCACCGGACGTGAAAGCCGCGAGCCTGCCGGGCGCGATCCACCGGCCGTGACAGACGGACCGCAGACACCCATCACGTATGGGCGGCTGCGAGCCGTCCACCGGCCGAAAGGAAACCACGGTGAGCAACTTCGCCAAGGTCCGCCCCCTCGGCTACCGCAAGGGCCGCGCCGCATCCGGTGAGGACCCGAGCAAGCGGTACCCGATCTACGCGATCAAGGGCGGCGCCCCGACCTTGCTGGAGCAGCGCGACGAGGTCGCCCGGCTCCTCGCCGACCCGAACTACGACGGCGACATCGACGAACTCCTGGCACGGGCCGACCAGGTCAGTGCGCAGATCGAGCAGGCCAACGCCCGTGCTGCCCGACTCCGAGCCCTTCAGGGCGCCGTGCCCCCGGGGGATCCGCAGCCCAACCCCAGCCAGCGCCAGCAGCCAGGCATGGGCCCCGACGAGGACGGCAACCCGGACCCCGTCACCGTGGCCGAAGCGTTCGTTCGGTCCGCTGCGCTCCAGACGTTCCGCGAGCGCGGCTTCCGAGGCGAGTCCGGCGCGGTCGAGTTCCGCGCGGCCCCGGCCGGCACCGTCACCACGGGCACACAGCCGCAGCAGAACACCCGGGTACCCGGGATCATCCCGCAGAACCCGGACATGCCGCTGCTCATCGCGAGCCTGATCGATAGGCAGTCCAGCGATGGCACCACGCTGGAGTACATGCGGGACACATCCGGCCCGCAGTCGTCGTGGAACAACGCGGCCGTCGTTGCGGAAGGCGGGGACAAGCCGAAGAGCGGCCCGTTCTCCTTCGACCTGATCAGCACCAGTCTCAAGACCGTCGCCCACTGGGTACCGATCACGCGGCAGGCCGCTGACGACAACAGCCAGCTGATGGGCTACATCAACGGGAGGCTGACGTACGGCCTGGAGTACAAGCTCGACCGCGAGATCCTCACCGGCAATGGCACGTCGCAGATGCAGGGGATTCTCACGACCTCGGGCATTGGCACCTACCAGCCGCCGTCGGGCAACACGGACCCGAAGCTCATCACCGTTCGCAAGGCGAAGACCCAGGGCGAGCTGGCCCTGTACCCGCCGGACGCGATCGTGATGAACCCGCTCGACTGGCAGGACATCGAGCTGGACACCGACGCGAACGGCCAGTTCCGCGTCATCACCACGGTGACCGACTCCGGTGCGCCGATGCGGATCTGGGGCCTGACCGTCGTCACCTCGGTCGCGATGGCCAGCGGCACCGCCCTGCTCGGCGGTTTCCGCATGGGCGCGACGCTGTGGGAGCGGCAGGGGATCACGATCCTCATGACCGACTCGCACGCGGAGCTGTTCACCGCGAACACGCTGGTGGTCCTCGCGGAGCGTCGGGCGAACGTCGCGGTGCACACGCCCGCAGCGTTCGTGAAGATCACGTTTGCGGCGCTGCCGTAGTGGGCGCCGTCGTCAAGCAGGTGACGCTGACGAAGAGCAGCGCCGCCCGTGTCGAGAACCAGGACACCGAGGTGATCCGCGTCATCGGGTCCGCTCCGGCCCTGATGGACGGCTCGACGAAGCCGGTCGTCAACAACTCCTCGGCTGCACCCACGCAAGCCGAGTTCAACGCCCTGCTGGCCGCGCTCCGTACGCGCGGCGTCATCGGAGGTGCCTGACATGGCAGCACAGAAGGCGGCGACTCCCGCCGAGGTCGAGCAGCCCGAGGTCGACGAGCAGCCCAACGTGGCGATCGTCTCCACCCGCCAGTACACCGGAGGCGAGGCGTGGGCGGTCGGCCGGCAGGCGCCGGACGACGCGTACCGGGCGCTCGACGCGGCGGGGACCGGTGAGCCCACGGGACCGGTCGTGCACACGCACCCCGGCGGCTACGCCCGGCAGATCGCCGTCAAGGGCGCGCTGATCACCGAGGGCGTGAAGCGCGAGCTGGACGCCGCGCCGGCCGCCGAGAGCGCCGAGGGCTGACCGATGGCGTACTGCTCCCTGGCTGACGCGCGCGAGAAGGGCGTGACCGGCACCGATGCCGAGGTCGCGGCCTGGATCGCCGCTGCCCGGGAGCGGATCGACGCCTACACGCAGCAGCTCTTCGAACCAACTGACCTGGTGGTGGTGGCGGATGTCGGCGCGGGGGGACTGGTCATCCTCCCGCGCCGCGTCCGAACCGTCGCCTCGGTCAAGCCCGTCCTGGCGTCCGACGACGTCCCGTCGGTCCCGTCGTCTGCGTACCGGGTCACGTCGTCTGACGTGCTTGGACAGGTCGACGCCGTGCACCTGAGGCTGGGCGGCTGGGACGACCTGGTCGTCGGCGCCGAGTCGTACAACGGCGGCTGGGCAGGACTGTGGGACCGGTGGGGTGCGCGGCAGGTCGAGGTGACCGGCGTCTTCGGGTACGCCGAGGTGCCGCTCCTCGTCGCGCAGGCGTGCGCGCTGCTGGCCGCCGACGTCCAGGCGAAGGCTGCGCCGTCGGATGCGGACGCCGCGCAGGACCCGGGCCTCCAGGTGGACGACGAGGGCAACAACGTCGCCATCGAGAACACCGACGACGAGTCGTCGTCGACCGTCGACCCGTCGTCGTCTACCGGATCGACGCAGGTGGACGCCCTTCTCGCGGGCTATCTCAACCGGGGTCACACCTTGATCGGGGGCGTGTGATGGTGCGGGCGAGAGCGCGTGTCTCAACGCGGATGCGGGCCGAGGCGACGACGACGATCAACACCCGCGCGTACGAACGGGGCCTCCGGCGCTGGTTCGGCGGGATGTCGGACGACGTGAAGCGGGCCGTGGACCGGACCCGCATCGACGTGCAGAACGAGGCCCGCCGTCGCGCGCCGGTCGACACCGGCCGCCTGCGCTCCTCGATCGTCTCGCGCGCCGAGAGCAGCGGCCGGTCGGTCGGCTACGTCGTGGGGACGAACGTCAACTACGCGGCGGCGGTGGAGTACGGGACCGCGCCGCACGTCATCAAGCCGCGCAACAAGAAGGCCCTGTTCTGGCCCGGCGCCGCCCACCCGGTCGCGCAGGTCAACCACCCCGGCACCCGGCCGCAACCGTTCCTTCGTCCGGCGATCGAGCTGACGCCGATCTTCTGGCGGGCGCACGCCTCGCAGATCGGACGGCGCTGATGGCCGCCACGACGTCCGGCGCGATCAAGGCGTACCTGGAGGCGCGCGGCTTCGGCGTACCCGTGTTCAGAGACGGCCCCCGCCAGGGGCAAGGCGAGCCGTTCATCGTCGTCCAGGAGGGCATCCCCGCCGGACTCGACACGATCGCCAACGGTGACTTCGGGGACCCGAACGCCGAGATCAACATTGCCGAGACCGTCATCGTCGACCTCGTCCAGCGCGCCCGTGTCCAGACCGGCGCTGCCACCACGAAGGTCACCGAGCGGTACGGCCTCGCCGAGGCCATCGCGCACGCCCTCCACGGCTGCACCCTCTCCGCGCACCCCGCGAAGGTCACCGCCGTCCGCGTCCAGGACATCGACCGCATCCCCATCGAGGACAACCGCGTCCGCCACTCGATCACCATCACGGTCCGGCGGACCCTGCTGCGCGACGAGGTGGCCCCATGAGCGATCCCGTGTACCTCCCGATGGACCGCGACGAGGTGATCTCCTACCTCGCCCCGTCGTGGCCCCCGCGCCCCGACACCGCCTACCTCACCCTCCCCGAGGGGACCGTCACCGACGGCGCCGCGATCGTCTACCCGACCGCCGGCCGACCCGGCACGTGCTGGTGGGTCGTCGACTCCACGATCCCCACCCAAGCCGCCGGCGTCCCGGACGAGGCGCTCGCCGAGCTGCTGCCGGGCTCGGTGCTGGGCGTCGTCCCCGGCGACCTGGCAGACACCCCGCCCCCGAGCTGAGCCGAACCCCGGCACCAGGAAGGACAACCCGATGGCCATCTCCCGAGTGACCAAGCTGTACGCGGTGGAGGACTGCAAGATCTTCCCGCTGCTCTCCGACCCGGACGGCGGCACGCCGTCGTACGCCGCGGGCATCGACGTGCCCGGCATCAAGTCGCTGGAGATCTCCGGTGACGTGGAGGTCAAGGAACTGCGCGGCGACAACGGACTCCTCGACAGCGACTCCTCGATCTCCAACATCACCGTGTCGTGGCCGCACGCCAAGCTGTCGCTGGACGTGCTGGTCGCGCTGATGGAGAGCACGGTCACCGACGCCGGTACCACGCCGTCGCAGACGACGAAGTGGAAGCTGAAGAAGGGCGCCAAGCCGAAGCCCTTCAAGATCGAGGCCAAGACCCCGACGAGTGGCGGTGACCTCGTCGGCGGCGACGTGCACTTCGCGCTGCTGAAGTGCGTCATGTCCGGATTCCCCGGCCTCGGTCTTGCCGAGGAGGACTACAAGACCCCGGAGAACGAAGCGCGCGCCGTGCCGCTGATCAGCACCGGCGACTGGATCGACGTGACGATCAACGAGACCGCCACCGCGATCGCGACGGCCGCAACGCCGTGACCCCGTGCGGGCGCGTCCATCGCTCAGCGCGCCCGTACGGTCCCCTCCCCATCCGCAGGCCGAAGCCCGGCACTCACATAGGGACCCACCACCATGACCACTGGCCTTGACCTCCTCGCCGAGGGCGGCACCGTCACCCTCACCGACGGCACCGAAGTACCGCTCCGCTACTCCTTCCGCGCGCTCGCGCTCCTCGAAGCGAAGTTCGGCTCGGTCGGCGCCGTGCAGTCCGCGATCGACTCGACCGGACAGGGCGCCGCGTTCGGCCCGCTCTCCCAGATTATCGGTGCGGGCACAGTCGGCCCCGGCGGCTTCGAGCCCCACATCCGCGAGTACCAGGACGCCAAGGGCGAGCGCCGCATCCAGGACATCGTCTACCGGCGGCGCGCGGACGGCGTGATGCTCGACGACCTCCTCGACCCCGGACGCCTCGACGAATACACCCGCGCCTTCACGGCCGCGCTCAGCCGCGCGCTGGAGTCCCGGAGCCGGGGAAACGCCCCGACCCCGGTGGAGACGTTGCCTTCCCCTGGGGACAGTTCCTCTACCTCGCCGTCGGTGCCCTTCACATTCCTCCCGGCGACTTCTGGGGCATGACGCTCAGCCAGCTCATGACGCTGGCCGACGAGCACCAGGCCGCCCACCAGACCGGCGGCCGACGTGAGACCGAACCTGCTGACGGCGCCTCGCTCCTGGGGTTCGCCGCGATGCACCGCAAGTAACCGCCGAGGAGGTGAGCCGTGGCCAACGACATCAACTTGCCGAACTTGGTGTCGCACCTCCAGGTCAACCTGGACGGTGTGTCCGGTGCGGTCTCGGACGCCTCCACGCAGGGCTCCTCGATGGGCGCGGCCCTGGGGCGGGGAGTCAACCGCGAGCTGGACCGGCTGCTCCGCAACCTCCCCCAGGTAGAGATTGACGGGAACTCCGATCCCCTCGACCGCGACCTCGTCCGCATTCACCGCGAGCTGGCCCAGCTGGACTCGCAGCGCATCGGCGTCGACATCTCGATCGACGACGCGGTCCGGCAGATGGAGCGCCTCCAGGCGCACATGCAGCGGATTAGCGACGAGCACCCGCGGGTCGAGGTGCGGGCCGCAACGCAGCAGGCAACGGCCCAGCTCTCTGCCGTACTGGCTGCGGCGCGGCACGTGGACGACACGGACGTCGATGTCGACGTGAACGTGCGCGTCGACGAGGACCGCGTCCGGGGCATGGACCGGCTGACTGGGATCCTCGGACGCCTCGGCGGCATGGCCGGATCGCTCGGCGGGGTCGCCGGGGCGGTCGGCAAGGTCACGGCGGCGGTCGGCGCCGCGCTGCCGCTCCTCGCAGGTGCGTCGGCTGTGGTCGCGGAGATCGTGCCTGCGTCCGGTCTCGCGGCGACGGGGCTCGTGTCGGTGGCGCTCGCGGCCGGCGCGGTGAAGCTGGCGACGGCGGGCATGGGCGACGCGCTGTCGGCGGCGCTCGATCCGAGCAAGGCGACGGAGTTCGACAAGGCGCTGAAGGAGCTGGCCCCCAGCGCGCGGGAGTTCGCGCTCGCCGTGCGGGACGCTGGCCCAGCGCTGCGGGATCTCCAGAAGGACGTTCAGCAGGAGTTCTTCGACGGGCTCGGCGATCGGCTGGAGCGTACGGGCAAGTCGGTGTTGCCGGTGCTGCGGACGAACCTCCTGTCGACGGCGGGCGCGCTGCGGGGGATGGCGGTCGGGACGCTGGACGCGGCCAAGGGGCTGGCGGACAGCGGCACGCTGGGGAAGGCGCTCGGCTCAGCCAGCAAGGGCCTGAAGAACCTCAGCGGCATTCCCGGCCTGCTGGTCACCGGGCTGGGCCAAGTCGCGGCTGCGGCGGGGCCGTCCTTCGACCGGCTGACCGCGAAGGCCGGTGACGCGGCTACCCGCATCGGTGCTCGGCTCGGAGCAGCGTTTGAGTCGGGGAGCCTGGAGCAGGCGATCGACCAGGCGATCGGCCTGCTGGGGACGCTGGCCGACGTCGGCGGCAACGTCGCCCAGATCGTCGGCAACCTCTTCGCTGCGGGCCCTGGCGGGGGCGCGTTCCTCGGCATCCTCCAGGACATCACCGGGGAGATCGCGAAGGTCACCGCATCAGTCCCGGCCCAAAACGGGCTAAGCGCCCTGTTTCAGACCATGGCCACGCTCGGAGCCACGGCCGCTCCGCTGCTCGGGCAGGCCCTGGCTGCGGTCGCCCCCGTGCTGACCGCCCTCGGTCCCCCTGCGCAGACCCTGATCCGCGCGCTCGGCGCCGGGCTCCAGCCGATCATCACCGCACTCGGTCCCGTGTTGGTACAGGCGGCTGCCGCCGTGGGGGTGCTGGTCGACGCGGCGTCACCGCTCCTGCCCGTCATCGGACAGCTTGCTGCCGCGCTCCTACCCGCACTAACGCCGCTTCTGGTTGCCTGTCAGACGGTTTTCCAGGCGCTCGCCCCCGTGATCGATCAGGTCGCGACGATCTTGCAGGGAGCGCTTGCCCCCATCCTGGCGCAGCTCCCGAAGATCATCGATCCACTCGCCCAGCTCCTGACCGGGCAACTGATCTTCGCGCTGACCAACATGGGCGATCTCCTGATCGACCTCGCCCCCAGCTTCGTGCAACTTGGGGTCGCGGGCGGTGAACTTCTAGCCGCGCTCGCCCCGTTGCTCCAAGCTGCGGCCCAGCTTGCTGCCCTACTGATGGCCCAGCTCGCCCCCGCGATCGGGCCCATCCTGTCCGGCGTCGGCCAGCTCGCCGCGCTCTTCGCGACGGGCCTGACTGTCGTGATCCGTACCGTCGTCGCCCCCGCGCTCCAGGCCCTGACTGCGCTCCTGCGGGGTGACGTGTCGGGCGCCATGGACGGGGTCAAGAAGGCCGTCTCGGGGATGGTGTCCATCGCGATCAGCCTCTTCGTGAGCTTGCCCGTGAAGCTGGCTACGGCGCTCGCGCCGTTGGCCGGGCGGCTGATGACGGCGGCCGGTGCCGCGCACGATCGGATGATCAGCACCATCCGCACCAAGCTCGGCGAGGCGGCGTCCCTCGTTGCTACGCTGCCGGGTCGCGCGGCGTCGGCGCTCGGGAATCTCGGCGGACGGTTGGCCAGCGCGGGCGCGTCGCTGATCTCCGGATTCATCAGCGGCATCAAATCGAAGATCGCCGACGTGCAGTCCACTCTGTCGGGCCTGACCAGCAAACTCACGGACTGGAAGGGGCCGAAGGAGAAGGACGCGAAGATCCTCACCCCTGCGGGCAGGTTGCTGATCGAGGGGTTCATCAAGGGGATCGACGGCACCACGGCGCAGCTGCGGTCCAAGCTCAGCTCGATCACGAAGGCGCTCCCCGCCAACGTGCGGAGCGGGTACGGGAAGGTGCTGGCGAAGGCGACCGCCGAGCTTCAGGCGCAGGTGACCCGAAGGGACGGCGTCCTCAAGCAGCTCGCCGCAGCACAGAAGAGGCTGGACGACCTGGTGAAGGCCCGCGCGAAGGCGGCGGGGGACATCACGTCGGGGATCCTCGACGAGGCCAACATCACCACGGGGCGCGGCGACGTCAACTCGGTGACCGCAATCACGGTCGGGCTCCAGCAGGCACTGAAGAAGAGCACCGAGTTCCAGGCGAACATCGCTGCGCTGAAGAAGTCGGGTCTCCGCGCGGACCTCCTCCAGCAGATCGCCGATGCCGGGGTGGCCGGGGGCGCGGCGACGGCCGCCGCACTCGCCAAGGCAACGCCCGCGCAGGTGAAGCAGATCAACGACCTCCAGGCGCAGTTGGCGAAGAGCGCGACGGCGACCGGCGCGACGGTCGGCGACGCCCTGTACGGCGCAGGCATTCGCGCGGCTCAGGGACTTGTCGCCGGGCTGAAGAGCCAGGAGCGCGCCATCGAGGCGCAGATGAGGCGGATCGCCGAGCAGATGCTGAAGACCGTCAAGACCGTCCACAAGACCCGCAGCCCATCCCGGGCCTTCCATGCGATCGGCGTCATGGACGGCGAGGGCCTGCGCGGCGGCATCCTCGCCTCGGTCGCCCGCGTCCGGGACGCGGCGCGCTCGATGGCCGGGGCCGCGCTCGATGTCGGCGCTCGCGCGATCGCGTCGACTCCGACGGCCGGGCAACTCGCGGCGGTGTACGGCGGCGGGGGCAGCGGCGGAGACCAGCACAACACCTTCAACCTGTACGGCTCCGAAGCGAGCCCGGACGGCATCCTGCGCGCGCTGTCGTGGCAGGGACTAGTCGGGGGGCGGTGACGATGGCGCAGCAGCGACTCGGCAACGTGCAGTGGGGCGACCTGACCTTCGGGCCCGGCACGCCGTACGCAGTCACCGCCGTGGAGGGGCTGGACGACCTCCCGGACATTCGCGCCGAGGACGTGGAGCGACCGGGCCAGCACGGCGACTACACGGGCCCCGACTACACCGCAGCGCGCACGATCCAGTTGAAGCTGGGCGTTCGCGGGGACAGCCCGGACGATCTCCGCGCACTGACCCTTGCGCTGCGCAACGCGACGCAGCCGCAGGCGCAGCCCGCCATGCTCCAGTTCGTCGATCAGGGGACGCTCGTCTACGGCAAGGTTCGGAGGCGCAGCCTGCCGTACGACGCCGAGGCGCTGTGGCGGATCGGGGATGCGGCGATCGAGTGGTACTGCGCCGACCCCTACCTGTACGGACTGGAGGAGCGCTCGGAGTCGACGACCGCGTACAGCCCTTCTGCCGGCCGGACGTACCCGATGGCCTATCCGCGGTCGTACGGGAGCGCGGGGACGTCGGGGCGGCTGACGGCGGTCAACGGCGGCGCAAGCGCGGCGTATCCGGTGCTGCGCCTTGACGGGCCGGTGTCCGATCCGGCGGTGGAGCAGGTGACGGCTGGCGGCATCCTCCAGCTCGATGCGGATCTCCAGGCCGGGGAGTTCGTGCTGATCGACACCCGGTCGCGGGCGGTCCTCTACATGGGGACGGCTCCGCGTAGGGCGTGGGTGCGCGCCGGCTCGGTGTGGCCCCTGCTCGCGCCCGGATCGAACGAACTCGCCTACCGGGGCTCGGCGTTGCCGGGCTCCCCCGGGCAAGAGTCCCTGCTCACCGTCACCTGGCGCGACACCAGCCTGTAAGAGAGGAGGCGGCCCTATGGCCGTGATCAACCCCCCAGCGTGGTTGCAGGCCGGGAACTACCCGGCCCGCAACGACCGGCTGGCCCTGACGGGCTTGATGTCGTACTCGGGGTTCAGCTTCGACGAGGCGACCCCGCTGCGGATTCGACAGGGCGTGAAGCCCAGCTACCAGAACTATCAGCTCAAGGTGCGCGCGGCGTCGACTCCGAACATGACCGTCATCGTGTCCGGCGGCGTGTGCTTCATCGACCAGCACGACACGGGGGGCGTCGGCACCTACATCTGTGCGAACGATGGCGACGTCACCCTCACCGTGCAGCCCGCTGGCGGGGCCGGGCAGTACCGGAAGGACTGTGTGGTGGCCTCGGTGTACGACGCCGAGTACTCGGGCTCGGCGTCGGAGTGGCGCCTTGAGGTGATCCAGGGTGCGTACGCGGCGAGCGCGGGGGCGACGGTACGACCCGCCCTGCCGAGCAACGCGCAACTCCTCGCGGACCTCGCAATCGGACCGTCGCAGACCAGCGTGACCAATGCCAACATCGGCGACGTCCGCATTTACTCCGTCGCCGCAGGCGGCATCGTGCCGATCCTGTCGACCGTCGACATGGACCGCCCGGCCCCCGGCCAGGTGCGGTACAGGACCGACACGGACACCTTCGTGTACGGCAAGGGCGACGGGACGACGGGCCAACTCCTCTCCTCGGCGGGATCGCCGTGGCTGACCGCGTACAAGTCGGCGGACGAGTCCGTGAGTAACGCGACCCTCCAGGACGACGACCACTTGTTCGTCAGCCTCGCGGCCAACGCGACGTACCTGATCGACGGGCTGTTCATCTACACCGGGCAGACGTTCGCGGCTGGCCCCGGTGACCTCCGCGCGGTGTGGAGCATCCCTGCGGGCAGCACCCTGCGGTGGTCGCGGAACGGCCCGTCACAGAACGCCGCGACCGGCATGGACATCGTCTCGACCGACGAGAGCACCGTGCGCCTTCTCGGCACCTTCGGTGGCGGCACCGACGTGTCCGCGCATCCGAAAGGCCGGATCACTACGGCGGGCACCGCTGGCCTGTTGAGGTTGAGGTGGGCGCAGGGAACTACGAACGCGGCGCAGGCCACGATCATGCGGGCCGGGTCGTGGCTGCGCGTGCAGAGGATCGCCTAATGACCGCGCCCGCCGACTTCGCTTCGGCGCTGCTGGCCGGTCCGACGGGGACCGCGCAGCACACGTACACGTACCTGTTCTGCGACCTGCGCACGGACACGTTGCTCGCTGAACTCCCGATGTCCGACGTCTCCTACAGCTGCGAACTGAACGCCGTCGGGACGCTCACGGGGACCATCCCGTACTCGACGGAGACGCTGCCGCTCGATCCGGAGACCGCATCCACCCCGGCCCGCACGGTGGTGTACGTCGACCGCGACGGGGTGATCGTCTGGGCCGGGATCGTGTGGACGCGCACGTCCGCACGGGGCGGGAAGCAGATCCAGGCAGCCGAGCTGCTGAGCTACTTTCAGCACCGGTACGTGAAGCGCACCCTCAGCACGGACACGTCGCTGCTCATTGACCCCACGTACGTCGGCACCACCTCCACGTCGCAGAGGCTCTACCCGGACCAGAAGCACATCGTGTGGAGCCTGCTGCGGTACGCGCGAGATCAGGCCGGCGGGGACATCCCCCTCGACCTCAACACGCTGACGGGCTCGGGCCACGGTGTAACGCGGACGATGACGTACTTCGGGTACGAGCGACCCGAGATCTACAAGGCGATCGCCGAACTGGCGGCGGCCGACGACGGGTTCGACTTCGGGATCGACGTCGGATGGACCTCCCCAGCGAACAACAACCCGCCGGTCCGTTACCGCAGGGCCAGAACGTGGTTTCCCCGGCGGGGCCGTACGGCGGCGCAGAGCGGCTTGGTCTTCAGCAAGGGCGGCGGGTTCGGGTCGATCCTGTCGTACGACTGGCCCGAGGACGGCACGTCGCTCGTCACGGAGATGTCCGGGCTGGGGGCCGGGACGGGCGAGGCTCGGATCGTACGGACGGCGTCGGCGGACGACATGATCGCTTCGGGGTGGCCGCTCCTGGAGGGCGTGGCGTCGTACGACGGGGTGATCGACGAGGCGCAGGTGCAGGGGCTGACGTCGTCGGCGCTGACTGCCCAGTCGCAAGCGCAGGTGCAGCCGGTCTTCGAGGTGTCTGCGGACACCGACCCGGAGTTCGGTAGCTACAGCGTGGGGGACGAGGCGCTGTTCGTCATCGACCCCGAGCCCCAGTCCCCACACGGCCGTGAGGCAGTGCTGCGGATCGTCCGCATCGAGAACACCGCAGCGGCCGGGCCCGAGCGGGTCCGTCTTACCTGTGTGGGGGCGTGATGCCGCAGACAGCGCAGACCCCGGGCCTGCTCCAGCGGATCGCCCGCCTGGAGTCCGAAGTCGCCGCGCTGCGGCGGGCGGGGTGGGAGCGGGACGAGATGCCGTTCTACCCGACGTCGCTGCATGGGGTGGCGTACGAAGACGCCACCGCCTTCACCACGTTGTGGGAAGGGATCCTCAGCCCGCGGACCGCCAGCCTCGCCCTCGGGCTGGTGTTCATCGGGGACCAAGTCGGGGCGACCAACAGCGGCGGGGCGTGGCAGGTGTTGTTCAACGACACCACCGTCGTCGCCAGCGGTTCGGTACCCGCGACGTTCTCCTTCTCCTTCCCTGCGGTCGTCCTCGACCTCACCCCGTACCGCGCCATGCAGCAGCTCAAGGTGCAGATCGAAGTCCGGCGAACCTCGGGCGCGAC
Organism: Streptomyces niveiscabiei; assembly: GCF_001419795.1. Classification (GTDB taxonomy): domain Bacteria; phylum Actinomycetota; class Actinomycetes; order Streptomycetales; family Streptomycetaceae; genus Streptomyces; species Streptomyces niveiscabiei. The sequence continues at coordinate 24,907 of NZ_LIRL01000031.1, read as the reverse complement.
GACTGGCGGGAAGTTCGGCGGGGGCGGCTGCATCGGCGGCGCCCCCACATACGCACGGCTCATCTGACGAAGGGAACACCATGCCCAAGACCGGACCCCAGCTCTACCCGGGAGCCAGCCAGCAGTACCGCTACCAGGGGAAGTACGGCGGAAGCCCGATGGAAGTCAACGTCGTCGTCCTCCACACGACGGAGGGCCGGACGCTGCCGGACTACGGCGGCGGTGCGAGCGCTCCGACGCTCACCGCCGTGCCGGACTTCACCGCAGGGAAGCTGCGGTGGTTCCAGCACTTCGACGTCGATGTCTCCGCGCGCGCTCTCGTCAACCTGAAGGGCGGGGTGGAGACGAACACGAACAACGTCGCACAGGTCGAACTGGTCGGCACCTGCGACCCGGCGACCCGAGCCGAGTGGGTGAAGGCGGGGAAGCGGCAGAACGTCAACTTCATCTACTGGCCCGAGGCGCCGGAGTGGGCGCTCTTCGACCTCGCTCAGTTCCTCAGGTGGATGCACACCCAGCACGGGGTGCCCCTGACCGGCCCGGCGTCGTGGCCTGCGTACCCGGGGTCGTACGGCGCGGCCAAGGCGCGGATGTCGTACGAGCAGTGGAACAAGTTCCGGGGAGTGTGCGGGCACATGCACGTTCCGGAGAACACCCACGGCGACCCGGGCTCGATCAACTTCTCCCGCCTCATAGCCCTCGCGAAGGGCGCCACCCCCACGTCCGAGGAGGACACCGACATGGCCACTGCCAAGGAGATCGCCGCCGAAGTTTGGAAGCACCCGATCCCGAACCGCTTCCGCAAGGACGCGGCGGGCAAGCCCACGCCGACGGCCGCCAGCACGTTCCTGGAGTACGGCGACGCGCACTACGACGCGCTCGCCGCCAGGCTCGACAGCCTCACCACGGCTGTCGAGAAGCTGACTGCGGCCCTCGCCGCGAAGGGAGCCTGACCCATGTCCGACGCGGCGAAGCGCACCGCGCGCACGATCCTCCAGACAGGCCTCGGTATCGCGGCCGTCCTCCCCGCAGTCGTCTCCGCGTCCGGAATCCCGGCCGCGCTGCCGTGGGTGGCCGGCGCGCTCGCCGTCGCGGGTGGGACGACCCGGGTCATGGCGCTGCCCGGCGTCCAGGCGCTCCTCCCGGGCTGGCTCCGTACGGACGAGGGCGAGGGTGGTAGATGACGGCGGAGGCGACGACCGGTGTGGCGAGCGTCGACATGATGGTGGCGTGGGCCGTCGGGATCACCGCGCTCGGCGCGCTGGCGGCCCTGCTGTGGCGACTGCTGCGGGCGGTCCTACGGATCGCGGACCTGGTCGACGAGATCAGGGAAGACTGGCTCGGCGCCCCCGAACGGCCAGGAGTACCGGCCCGGCCGGGGGTGATGGTCCGCCTCGGCGAGCACGACGAGCGCCTCACGGATCACGAGACCCGGATCACGAGAGTCGAGACCCGGATACCTGACGGCACGTGACTGCGGCCCCCGCGCTCCTTCGGGAGAGCGGGGGCCGCTTCGTCATGTCCGAGGCTGGACAGCGCGGCGGGCCCGCGCAATCACAGCGTGCGCGTCCGCCCCGTAGACCGCCGACTCCCGCAGAGTTCGCCAGATTCTCAGGTAGGTGGCGAGGGAATCCGCGTCATTCAGCCACAGCTCGGCGTGCCAGTCCTCGGTGATCACGAGCCGCTCATCGAAGATCCAGAAACCGTTGGCGGCAGGGATCTTGAGTGAGGCACTGAGCGGAATAATCCCCAACTCCACCGTGTCCATGCCGATCACACCCACCAGGCGATCGAGTTGCGCGACCATGACGGAGGGGGAGCAGATCAGTGCGTGGAGAGCCGCTTCCCACATCAGAACGTGCAACCGATGCCGACCGTCGTACAGCCACTTCTGGCGTAGATCGCGGGCACGAACAGCTTCCTCGGTGTCGCGCGTCGACCCAAAAAGCTCGGCGTAGCGAATGAAGATCGCGCGGGCGTAGTCGGGGGTTTGGAGCATGCCGGGGATGACTGCCTCTTCCCAGGCGTAGATGACAGTGGACCGCTCCACCTCCAGGTTCCAACTGTCCTGCACCGGGCGGTGGCCCGCCGCGAGCTGACGGCGCCAGGAGCGGATGTGTGACTCGAAGCCCCGTAGCCGTGCTTCCAACTCGTCGTAGACGTTGGGGGCTTCGACGGCGTCCGCCCAGGCGCGGAGGTCAGCGGCGGTCGCCGTCTGCTGGCCGTTCTCCAGCTTGTAGATCTTCGAGTGCGGCCACCCGAGCCGCTGGGCAAGTCGTGGTCCGGTGAGCCGACCTCCAGGCGCCGACAGCCGTAGTTCCCTGAGGCGGATACCGAGGGCTTCTCGGGCCTGCTGGAAGTCGGTGCTCACCGGGCGCGGTTACCCCTTCGTGTGGAGCTGGGCCCCGAACTCGTCGTACGGGATGGACGCGTGGACCGCGGCGTCACGGACCTGGCAGTACCGCAGCACCTCGGCAGGCTCGGTGATCACCTCGATGTCGAGGAGGACATCGTCGTCGTCGAACCGTAGAACAGCGACGAGTCGGCTGTCGAAGATCCAGAAGTCTTCGTTCGGAAGGTGAACCCGTGCGGCGTCGTCGCGCCAGATGCTGCGGACGTCCTCGCCGGTCGCCGCGTTGCACTCTGCGTAGCTGAGGAGGAACAACTGCCCTTCGGTGGGCGGGTTGTCGACGACGCGGACGCGGCCGATGCGCTTGCCCTGCGAGGTCTGTTCCCGGATGTTCACGCACCACTCGCTGTCGAGATCCATCGGGGTGGTGCCGGTTTCCAGGAAGGCTGCGTAGGAGGAGTCCTCGCGGTCGGACGCGTACCCACGCCGGGTCTCCAGGTGCCAGGCCGAATGCTCGATGTGGTGGAAAAGCTGGCCGAACTCTTCGAGGGTGATGAGCTTGGGCACGCGGTCCATCTCCTTGGGGCCGTGGTTGACCAGGAGTTCCCGAGGGACGAGCACTGCGACTTCGCCGGGACTGAGGTGTTGGAGCTGGGCAATGTCGTCGGGGTCGGTGAGGGGCTTGCCCTGTACGACGATCTCCTTCGAGTCGATGTCCTCGTGCAAGGCCGGGCATCCGCCGTGCTTGCTGTCGGTCCCGTTGAACCGCAGGCGTCGGGCCATGTGGTGCCTCCCTGGGAGTAGTTGGAGTTCCCGCGTCTTCAGCATGGCCCCGGTAGCGGGGCAGTCATGCAGAGTCACGCCCACTATTCGAGACCATCTGAGAACATCCGGCTACCCATCGAGAACATTCGAGAACATAGCGTGGTGCCTGTCAACAGGCGCTTCGTACGGTGCTGTTCATGGCCTCTGCTCCTGCAACTACGCCCGCCGTCGATCCGTTCTCAGCCGTGGAGGTACTTCGCACGGCGCTGGACCGCGCCGGGATCGTGCTGCCGTCGCTCGGAGTAGACCCCGGCTCGCCGAGTCTCGGGCTCGTGGAACTCGGCCGTATCCGGGCGGATGTGGCCCTCCGACTCGCGTACGCACTCCAGCAAGGGGAGCCCGCAGCATGACCGACACCAGTCCTCCGCCTGACACACCCGCCGCCGGCGTCGTGGTTTCCGCCGACCCCACGCCTCCCAAGGTCCCCGGTCTCCTCCCGGCCTCCGCCGTCGGCGCCGACCGGGACCGCGAGCGGGCGATCCGAGGGTGGCTCGCGAGCGCCCATCGCAAGACCGAGCAGGCACACACCGACTGGGCAAGGAACGGAGTTTCCCTTCTTCCCCTCGGCCGCCCGTTCTCCGCCGTACGCATCCCCGGAAGCCTCATCCACCTCGTCAGCGGCAGCACGGACCACAAGCCCGTGGCCGCCCTCCTGGCGAAGGAACTGCGCGGTCCTGTCATCCACGACCGGCACGAGATCGGGGTGTCGTACTACGCCCTCGTCCCGGCCGAGGATCTCAAGTGGCCCTACCCCGAAGCCCCGTACCTCACGAGCGGCACGACTGACTCCTGGCTGGGAGTGCCGGACATCAGCCGCACCCGGCCTCCGGGGAACCACTGGACGGTGCCGCCGCGCTTCGTCGGCGACCTCTGCCGGATCGAGCGCGTCGCTGGCTTCATCCTCCGGGGCCTCCCCGTCCTCCGCGCCCACGAGGAAACCCTTGAGGAGGCCCGTAAGAAAAAGGCAGAGGAGGCGGGTCAGTGAGGACGTCCGAGACGACGTGTTCCCCTGAGCCGTTCGACCTGTCGGTGGACGGGCCCCCTGTCGAGCCGGTCCCCGGCTGCGAGCGCTGCGCCGAGCTGGCCGGACTGCGCGAGGACGCTCTCCGGGCGTGGGACGGCTCCCGCGCGTCGGACTACGCCGTCATGATCCGCACCCACGCCACCGGCCACACCGGCACCCCGTGACCCCCGTACTCTCCCGTGACGGCGGCGGCGCCGGACGGTAGAGCACGGGTACGACGGCCGCCCGCTTCGTCCCCCACGGCGGGGGCGGCCAGGCCCGCCGCCGCGCGTACCCCCGTGCGCCGGCGGCGGGTCACCCCAGCGACCCTCTCTGATGCCCCCCAGGCGGTAGAGAGGGTCACGGAGCCCCGACCCAGACCGGGTCGGGGCTCCCGCTTGTCGCCCTACAGGAGAAGAATCGCTCCCTGAGGCACCCTCGTAACCATGCTTCGCAGGTCAGAGCCTGTGTGCTTTGGACTAGTGGTCGACGAAGCACCAGGCGCCGACCATCCTGCGGCCCAGGTTCGGCAGCAGGCGGCGGACCTCGGTGGACCCGCCGAGCTGGACCCGGCGGGGGGTGAGGAGTTCGCGTACCGGTTCCGCTACGACGAATCCCCGGCCGCCGCAGACGGCGGGGGCCGGGGCCCGATCTAGGTTGCTCATGGGGTCAACCTAGCCCCGTGGGGCGGGTCTTGTCCGGCGACTTCGCCGGGATGGTAGCCATGGACATAGTAGCCATGTACGGTATCGATCCATGAGCACCGGGAACGAGCAGGCGACGCACGGCTCGCTGGTCTGGCGCCTCGCGGGCAAGTGGCGGGTCGCGGTGGACCGCGCGCTGGCTCCGCTGGGTCTCACGCACGCGCAGTACGTCGTCCTGGCCTCGCTGCACGGGATGCGGCGGGCGGGGGTACGGCCCAGCCAGCGCCGGCTCGCCGACCGGACGGGGCTCGAAGCGCTGTACGTCTCCAAGCTGGCGCGGGCGCTGGAGTCCGCCGGGCTGCTCTCACGGGAGAAGGACCCCCGCGATCCCCGGGCCATGCGGCTCACCCTCACGGAGGAGGGGAGCGCGGTGACCCGGCGGGCCATCGGAGTGGTGCAGAGTCTGCTGGACCAGATGCTGGCGCCGCTGGGAGGGCAGGACAGCCCGCGGGCTACGGCCTTCGCGGACGACCTGCGGCTGCTGCTGGAGACACCCCTGACCCTTGACACCCCCGCTCGACCCCACGACGACACCGCTCGACCTCACGACATCACTCGGGAGACGTCATGACCACTGTCAACGGCCGCATCATCGGCCTCGCCCACCACGCCGGACGCGCGGTCGCCGAGCGGGTCCTCGACCGGCACCAGCTCGGCTTCCTCGACCACCTCGCGCTGCGCGCCGCGCTCGCCGCCGACGGCCCCTTCCGGCCGGACGACATCGCGGACCAGCTCACCATCGACCTCAAGAACGACTTCGACGTGTCGAAGGAGGCGGTGACGCATCTCGCCGCGCGGGGGCTGCTGGAGTTCTTCGACGGGCCCCGCCTCCTGCGGCCGACCGATGCCGGGCGCGAGCTCTTCGCGGCGGCCAGCGCGGAGATCGCGGAGGCGTCGGCGCGGATCTACGCCGGGCTCACGGAGGAGGAGCTGGCGGTCGCGGGGCGGGTGCTGGAGGTGGTGACGCAGCGCGCGAACGCCGAACTGGCGCAGCTGGACCTGTAGATGACGCGGGGCCCGGTTCCGCGAGAGGAACCGGGCCCCGTACGTGTCGTCAGGCCGCCGTCTTCTTCCTGCGGTGCGCGATCTCCCCCAGCACCACGTCCACCACGATGAACCCGGCGAGCGGAATCCCCAGCAGCGGAACGAAGTAGCCCAGCGCCGCGATCAGCGCCATCCCCGGTACGAGAACGTACGGCGGGACCTCCGCCCACGCACCCCTCGGGATCGGCCGCCCGAACGCCCTGCCCCGCCCCCGCTGCCACCACATCCGGTAGCCCAGCAGGATCATCGTGACCAGCGCGAGCGCCAGCAGCGCCAGCGCGATCTGGTTGACCAGGCCGAAGAGGATGCCGGTGTGCAGGTCGATGCCCCAGCGGGTCAGCTTCGCCAGCACCGGGTAGTCCGCGAACCGCACCGTGTCCGTGACCTGTCCCGTCCCCGGGTCCACGGCCACCGCGTCCTGCTTCTCCGGCCAGCTGCGCTGGATCTGCCGGACCACGTACGCCGACTCCGCGTCGGCCGGCGGCACGATCTCCACGGGGTCGCCGAGCCCCTTCGCCCGCGCCGCCGCGAGGACCTTGTCCAGGCCGACGCCGTGCTCGCCCGTGCCGCCCGCCGCCGAGGCGGAGCCGTGTCCGGCGTGCTCGCCGCCCGACGCCGCCGACGACACCGACGGGGTCGTCTGGCCGAGGGACGTGCGCAGTTGCGTGACGCTCTCGCCCGCGTACTTCGACCAGGTGAGGCCGGTCGCGGACAGGAACACGAAGCCGAGCGCCACCCAGACGCCCAGCGCGCCGTGCAGGCCCAGGGTGCGGCGGCGGCCACTCGTACCGCGCACCTTCCGCAGCGCCCTGCGCCGCGAGAACCACAGCACGATGCCGCCCAGCGCGATCACCCACAGCCAGCTCGCCGCGAACTCGCTGTACAGGCGGCCGTTCTCACCCAGCCTCAGATCCCGGTGGAACTCGTCGATCCAGGTGCGCACCGGGAGGGCGCCCGTCGAGCCGTACTGCTCCAGGTCGCCCTTCACCTTCGCCGTGTAGGGGTCCACGAACACGGCGAGCGTGTGCGTGGCCTCGACGCCCGGCACGCCGGACAGCAGGACGCGGGTCGTCGCGTCGTCCTTCGGCGAGGGCCTGACCGCCGAGACCGTGCCCTCCGGGTGCGCCTTGCGCGCCGCCGCGACCTGCTCCGATATGGGGAGCTTCGACTCGCCCACCGGGACGGTGAGTTCATCGGCGTACACGATCTTCTCCACCTGGAACGAGGCGGCGTAGAGAAGGCCGGTCAGCGCGGAGACGAGCAGGAACGGGGCGACCAGGATTCCGGCGTAGAAGTGCAGCCGCAGGACGAGCGGACGCAGCGGCGCCCACGGGCCCCGCTTCTTCGGCGCCGGGTCCGCTGTCGGGGCGTCGTCCGTGGTGATCGGGGGAGCGGTGGACATCGGCGGCGTTCTCCGGGGGCTGGGGACGGGGACGGTCAGCTGTTGCGGTTCAGTAGTCGGGGAAAGGCGGCGCCGAGTTCCCGCCGATTTCAGTGACCTACGTCACACCCTGTCGCCCGCGTGGCATCCTGACCCGATGACACCCCCGAACACCCCCCTCACGGACCGGATCGAGCAACTCCTCGCCACGGACGGCCCGTTGCCGATCGTCGCGGCGGGCGACCCGGTCCTGCGCGCCGGCACACCCCGGTACGAGGGCCAGCTCGCCCCCTCCCTGCTGGCCCGCTTCATCGAGGCCCTCCGCACCACGATGCACGCGGCCCCCGGAGTGGGCCTCGCCGCCCCCCAGGTCGGCGTCCCCCTGCGCATCGCGGTGATCGAGGACCCGGCGACGGTCCCGGAGGAGATCAAGGCGGCGCGGAGCCGTGCCCCCCAGCCGTTCCGGGTCCTGGTCAACCCCTCGTACGAAGGGGTGGGCCCCGGACGGGCCGCGTTCTACGAGGGCTGCCTCAGCGTCCCCGGCTACCAGGCGGTCGTCGCCCGCCACGCCGAGGTCCGGCTCAAGGGCGAGGACGAGACGGGCCGGATCGTCGACGAGGTCTTCTCGGGCTGGGCCGCGCGGATCGTCCAGCACGAGACGGACCACCTGGACGGCGGGCTGTACCTGGACCGGGCCGAGCTGCGGTCGCTGGCCGCGAACGAGGTGCTGGCGCAGAGGTGGGGCCAGGGGACGCCGAGGGAGGCGGCGGAGGGGCTGGGGTTCGCGTTGTCCTAAGAGGCCCGCTCCAGGGGGTGCCGCGAACACCAGCACCCCGCCTACTGGTCCCGGTACGCCTCCAGCAGCCGCAACCACACCTCACTGACCGTCGGATAGGCCGGCACCGCATGCCACAGCCGGTCCACCGGCACGCGCCCGGCGATGGCGACCGTGGCCGAGTGGATCAGCTCCCCCACGCCGGGGCCCACGAAGGTCACCCCCCTGACGATCTCCTCCTCCAGGTCCACGACCATCCGCGCCCGCCCCCGGTAACCCTCGGCGTACAGGCCGGCCCCCGCCACCGACGAGAGCTCCACGTCCACCGCGCGGACCCGGTGCCCGGCGGACTCCGCCTCGGCCAGGGTCAGGCCCGCCGAGGCCGCCTCCGGGTCCGTGAAGACGACCTGCGGGACGGCGTGATGGTCGGCGACCGCCTTGTGCGCGGGGCCCAGGGGGTCGCCCGCCGCCCTGGCCGTGATCGCCGCGCCCGCGATACGGGCCTGGTACTTGCCCTGGTGGGTGAGGAGGGCCCGGTGGTTGGCGTCGCCCACCGCGTAGAGCCAGTCCACGCCGGTCACCTGGAGCGTGTCGTCCACCTCCAGCCACGTACCCGGCGTCAGGCCCACCGTCTCCAGGCCCAGGTCGTCCGTACGCGGCGCGCGGCCCGTCGCGAAGAGGATCTCGTCCGCCTCGATCACGTCCCCGCTGTCCAGCGCGACCCGTACCGCGCCGGACGCCTCCCGCCGCACCGACTCGACGTTCACCCCCGTACGGATCTCCGCCCCCGCCTCCGTGAGCGCCTCCGCGACCAGCTCGCCCGCGAACGGCTCCATCCTCGGCAGCAGCCCCCCGCTCCCCCGCACCAGCACCGTCACCCGCGACCCCAGCGCCTGATAAGCGGTGGCCATCTCGACCGCGACCACTCCCCCGCCGACGACGACCAGCCGCCCCGGCACACTCTGCGAACTCGTCGCCTCACGACTGGTCCACGGCCGCACCTCCGCAAGCCCCTCCAGCCCCGGCAGAGCGGCCCGCGACCCCGTCGCGACGACCACGGCATGCCGAGCCGTCAGGACCTTGTCACCGACCCGCACGGTCCGCTCACCGGCAAGACGCCCATGCCCCCGGTACAGCTCCGCCCCGATCCCCTCGACCCACCCGACCTGCCCGTCGTCCTTCCAGTGCGACGTGAAGGAGTCGCGGTTGGCAAGGACGGCGGGCACGTCGAGAGGCCCGGCGACGGCAGCACGCAGCCCCGGCACCCGGCGCGCGTCCGCACGGGCGATGACCGGCCGCAGCAGCGCTTTGCTCGGCATGCAGGCCCAGTAGGAGCACTCGCCCCCGACGAGTTCACTCTCGACGATCGCGGTGGCCAGCCCCGCCGCCCGCGTCCGATCAGCAACGTTCTCACCGACCGGCCCGGCGCCGATGACGATCACGTCGTAAGTAAGGGTTTCCGATTCACTCATGGGCCCAGTCTGGTGGGTGGCGTACAACAGAGCCACAGGGGTCCCGAGCCGACCCCTCACACCCGGAACAGAGGGGAAGGGCGATCACGGTGAGCGGACTGCGGGAGATGGCGGCGCCGTTCGTGGTGCCCGGTCCCACTGGTGTCACGGTGCGTACCCGTCTCGAGCACCTGACGCCGGAGGACGAGAAGGTTCTGGGACTGGTGGGGGCGTATCTGGGCGGGCTCGCCTCCCTGGATCTCAAGGCACGCTGTGCTGACGGTCCGGAGCATTCCGCCGAGCCGTGGGCGGACCGTAAGCGGGAGCTGACGCCGTTGTCGTCGTCCCGCTGGGCCGGAAGCATCACCAAGGCCACCCATGACCAGTGGGCGCTCGCCCGGCGCGGACAGGCCGCCCACGTCCAGTCCCTCGAAGCCGGCATCCGCACGATCAGGCACCGGCTGTCGCTGCCGATCGGAGAGAAAGGCACCAAACGCGCGCCGGGCGGTTACCGCTCGAAGAAGGAGTGGTTCCAGAAGTCCCGCCGCCTGCACGTCCTGCAAGACCGGCTCTCTGTCGTGCGCGCCGATCGTGAGGCCGGTGTCGTCCATGTCGTGCGGGGCGGCAGGCATCTGCTCACCACCCGCCACCACCTCGAAGAAGCCCACCTCACCGAGGCCCAGTGGCGCGAACGGTGGGAGGCCGGGCGCTGGTTCCTCCAGGCGGACGGTGAGTCCGGCAAGCGCCACGGCAACGAGACCATCCGCGTCACCCCGGACGGCGAGGTGAGCATCAAACTCCCCGCGCCCCTGACTGAGTACGCCAACTGCGGGCACGGCCGGTACGTCCTCACCGCGCGGGTGTCCTTTCCGTACCGGGGGACCGAGTGGGCCGACCGCGTCGAGGCGAACCGGGCCGTCGCCTACCGCATCCACCACGACACAGCACGAGGACGCTGGTATCTGACCGCTGCCTGGACCGTCCCCGTCACCCGGACCGTCCCTCTGGCCGCGGCTCTCGCCGAAGGGGTGATCGGTGTCGACACCAACGCCGACCACCTCGCCGCCTGGCACGGCCGCCGCAAGAAGTTCCGGCACCTCGTCTCCGGCATACCGACGGGGAGACTCCGTGCCCGACTGACCTCCATGGCGGACGCCACCGGCATCACCGTCATCGCCGTCGACCCCGCCTACACCTCGAAGTGGGGCGCCCAGCACTGGCAGAAACCCCTCACCACCAAGAACCGCAGGACGACCCGTCACGATGCCGCGAGCATCGCGATCGGGCGACGCGCCCAAGGGCACCCGATCCGGCGTCGGACGGCACCGCCCCGCGACGACCAGAGCGATCGTCACGGGCATCGGACCGTCCAGGCCCGACCGGAGACCACCGGGCGCGAGGAGCCCCGCCCCCGCGTTCCCGGACCACGCACACGATGCGTGCCGCCGGACGCGGCAAGTACGCGGGCGACCAGGGCACCCAACACCGTTCGGGATGCCCGCAACGGGGCAGGAGCAGACCCAAGGCCCGCTTCCGCCCTCGCTCAGGAGGAACGCGGTAGGGGCCCGGAATACCGATGTCCCGGGCCGTGTTTGCCGGGACGGATGCCCACGAGATCCCCACAGAAGAGGTTGGACACCATGAGCAGCACGGTCGAGCTCACCAAGGAGAACTTCGACAGGACGGTCACCGAGAACGAGTTCGTGCTGATCGACTTCTGGGCGGAGTGGTGCGGCCCGTGCCGCTCGTTCGCGCCGGTCTACGAGAAGGCGGCGGAGGCGAACCCGGACCTGGTGTTCGGGAAGATCGACACGGAGGCCCAGCCGGAGCTGGCGGCGGCGTTCGGGATCCAGTCGATCCCGACGCTGATGATCGTCCGTGACCAGGTCGCGGTGTTCGCGCAGCCGGGCGCGCTGCCCGAGGCGGCCCTGACGGACGTGATCGGGCAGGCGCGCAAGCTGGACATGGACGAGGTCCGCAAGTCGATCGCGGAGCAGCAGGACAAGCCCGCCGAGGGCTAGAACGGGTACTGCGCCGTATCCCCGCGTACGGTCGTCCACCGCACGTCGGTGAACGCGTCGAGGTTCGCCTCGCCCCCGAAGCGCGCCCCGTTCCCGGACGCGGCGACCCCTCCGAAGGGCGCGACGGCCTCGTCGTTCACGGTCTGGTCGTTGATGTGGACGATGCCGGTGGGGATGCGGGAGGCGAGGTCGAGGCCCCGGCCGACGTCGGGGGTGACGATGCCGAGGGAGAGGCCGTACGTGCTCGCGCGGGCGAGGGCGGCGGCCTCTTCGGCGGTGTCGAAGGGGCGTACGGGGGCGACGGGCCCGAAGACCTCCTCGGCGTAGGCGGGGGTGGCGTCGGTGACGTCGGCGAGGACGGTGGGCCGGTAGAAGCGCCCTTCGTGGGTGCCGCCGGCGGCGACCTTGGCCCCGGCGGAGACGCTCGCGGTGACCAGGCCGTGGACCTTGGCGAGCTGCCCGTCGTCGATGAGCGGCCCGAGGTGGACCTGTTCCCGGTGGGGGTCGCCGACGGCGAGGGAGTCGGCCTTGGCGGCGAGCCGGGCGACGTACTCGTCGTAGAGCGAGCGGTGGACGAGGTGGCGGCCGGTGGTCATGCAGATCTGGCCCTGGTGGAAGAAGGACCCCCAGGCGGCGGTGGAGATGACGGCGTCGAGGTCGGCGTCGTCGAGGACGATCAGCGCGGAGTTCCCGCCGAGTTCGAGGTGGACCCGCTTGAGGTGGCGCCCGGCGAGTTCGCCGACGGCGCGTCCGGCGCCGGTGGACCCGGTGAACGACAGGACGGGCACCCGGGGGTCGGCGACGAGCGCGGCCCCGGTCTCGGCGCCGCCCGGCAGCACGTGCAGCAGCCCGTCGGGGAGCCCCGCTTCGGCGAACACCGCCGCGAGGGCGTGTCCCCCGCAGACGGCGGTGCGCGGATCGGGCTTCAGCACGACGGCGTTGCCGAGCGCGAGCGCGGGCGCGACGGACCGGATGGAGAGGATCAGCGGCGCGTTGAAGGGCGCGATGACGCCGACGACGCCGGCGGGGACCCGGCGGGTGTAGGAGAGCCGGGGCTGTTCGCTGGGCAGGAGGTGCCCGGCGGGCCGGGAGGCGAGGGCGGCGGCCTCGTAGCACTCCTGGGCGGCGACGTGGAGTTCGAAGTCGGCCTTGCCGGGGACCGAACCGGACTCGCGGACGAGCCAGTCGCGCAGTTCGGGGGCGTGCTCGGCGAACAGGTCACCGGCCTTGCGCAGGACGGCGGCGCGCGCGAAGTGGGGTGCGGCGGCCCAGTCGCGCTGGGCGGCGTGCGCGGCCTCGGTGGCGGTGGCGACGTCCGAGGGTCCGGCGAGGGTGACGGTGGCGAGCCGTTCGCCGGTGGCGGCTTCGACGACGGGGTGTTCCCCGCCGGGGTGGGTCAGCCAGGTCGAGGGGTCGAGCAGCGGCATGTCGGCTCTCCGTTCGGCGGCTCTGTACAGCAGCTCTGTACGGCGGCGGGCCCAATTGGTTGAGCGCGCAACAGCTTAGCCACGTCGAACAGAATTACGAGGGCTCGTGACACACATTCACAGGATCGAATTCAGCTGGACTCCCGTGCCACCAAGGTGACTTGGATGGCGTCCGCGTACTCGGCCTCGGTGCCGGGCGCGTGCACCGCGCGGTCGACGAGGTCGGCGAGGGCGGGCCCGCCGGGCAGCCGGATGGCGACGGAGGTGAGGCGGGGCCGGGACAGCCGCGCGATCAGGAGGTCGTCGGCGCCGACGAGGGAGACGTCCTCGGGGACGCGGACTCCCGTGTCCTGGAGGGCGCGCAGCAGCGGAAGGGCGTACTCGTCGTTGTAGGCGAACACTCCGTCGAGCCCGAAGTCCGGCCAGCGGGCGGCGAGTTCGGCGGCGGACTCCTCGGTGTGGGCCATCCGCAGCTCGGTGACCCCGGCGTCGGTCCCGGCCAGCTCCGCGCGCACGCCGGTCAGCCGGGGCGTGGAGAACATGTCCATCCCGCGTTCGACGGGGACGACGACACCGATCCGGCGTCTGCCGCGCTCGTACAGGTGCCGGGCGGCGAGGCGGCCGACGTCGGTGTGGTCGAGGATCAGCGTGTGGGCGCCCGGGACGTGCCCGGCGGCGAGGGCGACGACGGCCTTGGCCCCGGCGCGTTTCAGGACGGCGACGCCCTCCGCGCTGATGCCGGTGCCCGGCACCAGGACGGCGACCGGCCGCAGTTCGGCCCAGGCGCGCACGGCCTCCTGTCCGCGCAGCCCGCTGGCGCCGTACTGGACGACGGTGTAGCCGAGGTGGCTGAGCGACTGCTGGAGGTCGTGCACGAACTGGCTGTAGAGGGGGCCCGCGGCGACGGTCGGCGAGGGCATCAGCACCATGCGGCTGTGTCCGGCGCGCAGACTGCGGGCGGCGGCGTGCGGGACGTACCCCAGTTCGCGGGCGGCGTCGTGGACGCGGCGGCGGGTGGGTTCGCTGATCCGGACCGCGCTGGTGTTGTTCAGGACGTAGGAGACGGTCGCCCGGGAGACTCCGGCGAGGCGGGCGACATCGGCGCTGGTGGGCACGGGCCGCGGCGCGGGCGGCACGGGCGTTCTGGGTATCTGCACCATGACGTACGGCATCTTGGCAGACCCGGCGCGCGCGGCGGCCGGAGGGGGGCAAGGGGAATTCCGGACGACGTCTTTCCGGCCGGTCGGGACCCCCTGTGACCAGGGTCTCAGGGGTGTGACGAGACCTTCGTCACACAGTGTTTCCACAGGCTCGGGCGACACCCGCCTCAGGAGTCGCAGGGGGTGCGCGTCACCCGGTCCACCAGGTCGCTCCAGCCCGCTTCGAGCCGTTCCACGGGCTCGCCGCACTGGCGGACCATGTGGTGCACGAACGGCGGGCTCAGGTACCCCAGGAGCGCGTGGGCCAGCAGGACGTGGTCGGCGTCCGGGACGCACTGGCGCAGCAGCAGCACGACGTGGCTGTGCAGGAAGCGGCCGGCGCCGATGGCGTACCGGCGTTCGGCGGGGGCCTCGGCGGCGATCTGGAGGTCGAGGTGGTCGAGGGTGGTGCGCAGCAGTTCGCGGCCGAAGGCGTGGAGCCGCTCGACGGGGGGCGCGCCGGGTCCGAGCGGCGGGGGACCTGACATGAACGCGGTCTGGAACTTGCGCGCGGAGTGGTCGAGGAGTGCGGTGAGGAGGCCGGTGCGGTCGCCGAAGCGGCGGAAGACGGTGCCCTTGCCGACGTTCGCCTCGACGGCGACGGCTTCCATCGTGACGCCGGCCGCGCCGTGCTCGGCGACGAGTCTGGCCGCGGCGTCGAGCAGGCGGGCGCGGTTGCGCGCGGCGTCCGCCCGCAGGCACGGCTCGGACTGCGGCTGTTCGAGCTGGAGGAGTTCGGGGCCGGCGGAGGAGTCGTCCGAAGGGCTCACGAAGGGGGGCAGAAGGGCGGACATGAACTCAGCGTAAAGCACCCGGAATGAAACTGGACCCCGGTCCGGTTAGGGTGGTAGAACCTTAAACGGACCTCGGTCCGGATCCCCGAACAGCTTCGTTCCGCACTTCTTGGGAGTACCCATGTCTGTCCGTATCCTGGCGCTCGTCGGCAGCCTCCGCGCCGGCTCGACCAACCGTCAGCTCGCCGAGGCCGCTGTCAAGATCGCTCCCGAGGGCGTCGAGGTCGTGCTGTTCGAGGGCCTCGCCGACGTGCCGTTCTACAACGAGGACATCGACGTCGAGGGCAATGTGCCGGCCGCCGCCGCGAAGCTGCGCGAGGTCGCCGGCTCCGCCGACGCCTTCCTGCTCTTCTCGCCCGAGTACAACGGCACGATCCCGGCCGTCCTGAAGAACGCCATCGACTGGCTGTCCCGCCCGTACGGCGCCGGCGCCTTCACCGGCAAGCCCGCCGCCGTGGTCGGCACCGCCTTCGGCCAGTTCGGCGGCGTCTGGGCGCAGGACGAGGCCCGCAAGGCCGTCGGCATCGCCGGCGGCAAGGTCCTGGAGGACGCCAAGCTCTCCATCCCCGGCTCGCTGACCCGCTTCGCCGAGACCCACCCGTCGGACGACGCCGAGGTCGTGGCCCAGCTGACCGAGGTCGTCAACACCCTGCACGGCCACGCGACGGAGCCCGCCGCCGCCTGACGCGCGCGTCAGCCGTACCAGCGGCCGGAGCCTTCCCGGCCCGCGCGTGGGGCCGGAGCTTTCCGGAAGAAGCTCCGGCCCCTTTCGCGTGCCCGCGCTCAGTCCAGTTCGGCGAGCCGGGGCGCGACCCGCCCCACGAACCCCTCGATCCACCCGGCCGGGTTCCCGGCCGTCGGCCCGAGGATCACCGTGTCGATGCCGAGCTTCCCGTACCCGGCGATGTCCGCGAGGAACGCCTCGGAGTCGCCCTCGCCCGCCGCGCCGCCCATGTACGTGATCGTCTTGGTGATCGCGTCGTAGTCCCGGCCCTCGGTCTCGCAGTGCCCGCGCAGCACCTCCAGCTTGTGGCGCACGGACTCCGGGGACGAGGCGAAGAGGTTGCAGGCGTCGCCGTACCGGGCCACCAGCCGCAGCGTCTTCTTCTCGCCCTCGCCGCCGATGAGGATCTCCGGGTGCGGGGCGCTGACCGGCGCGGGAACGCAGAGGGTCTCGGCGAGCCGGTAGTGCTGCCCCTCGAAGGGGCCGTTGTTCTCGGGGTCCCACATCTGGAGGGTGATCCTGAGCGTCTCCTCCAGCCGCTCGAACCGCTCGGCGACCGCCGGGTACGGCACGCCGAGGCCCGCGTGCTCGCGGTCGTACCAGGCCGCGCCGATCCCCAGCCAGGCCCGGCCGCCGGAGAGGACGTCGAGGGTGGTGACGATCTTCGCGAGGAGGCCGGGGTGGCGGTAGGTGACGCCGGTGACGAGCGCGCCGAGCCGGACCGTGGAGGTGTTCGCCGCGAGGTAGCCGAGCGTCGTGTACGCCTCCAGCATCGGGTCCTCGGCGCCGCCGTTGAACTCCATCTGGAAGTAGTGGTCCATCACCGACAGGCGGCTGACCCCGGCCGCTTCCGCCGCGGCTCCCGCTGCGGCCAGTTCGGCGCCGAGCGCGCCGCCGCCCCCGGGATGATTGAAACGATTGATGTGCACACCGACGTGCATGGCCCGTCTCCGCTCACCGGACGATCACTGATACGTCCGACGCTATGACTTCGAGCGCTCTCGAAGTCAAGGGAAGCCGTGGGAAGCTGCGGGAGAAGTGAGGGCAGCAAAAAGGCAAGGAGCCGAACGGCTTTCCTTGCCATGCTCAAGTTATAACGCATGGGGGGCCTTGCGGCAAGGCCCCCTCCGTCCCGCACAATCACCGACCTGACCTGTTCCACCTGCGTATCTGGGGGTTGTGGGAATGCGTGTGCTGTTGATGTCGTACGGGTCGCGCGGAGACGTCGAGCCGCTCGCCGCCGTCGCCGCGCGGCTGCGGGCGCGGGGCGCCGAGGTCCGGGTGTGCGTACCGCCGGACGAGGAGTTCGCGCGGCTGCTGGAAGCCGTCGGCGCTGAGGTCGTGCCGTTCGGGATGTCGGTGCGGGACCTGGTGTCGAGTGCCAGGCCGGACCCTTTCGCGACGGCGAAGGCGCTGGTCACCGAGCACTTCGAGACGGTCGGCCCGGCGGCCGAGGGCTGCGACGTGCTGCTCGCGACGGGGCTGCTGCCTGCCGGGGCGCGGTCGGTGGCCGAGCTGAACGGGATCCCGTACGTGTTCGCGCTGTTCCAGCCGACCTCGATCCCGTCCCCCGACTACCCGCCGCTGCCGCGTCCGGGCAAGCCGTTCCCGCCGGACGAGAAGGACAACATGGTCCTGTGGGGCCTGGACGGCGAGAAGGTCGACGCCCTGTACGGCGAGGCCCTGAACACCCACCGCGTCAAGCGCGGCCTGACACCCCTGACGAACGTCCGCGACCACGTCTTCACCGACCGCCCCTGGCTCGCCGCCGACGAGACGCTCGCCCCGACGGACCGCGCCGTCGTCCACACCGGCGCGTGGATCCTGCCCGACGGCCGCCCCCTGCCGGCCGACGTGACGGAGTTCCTGGCGGCCGGGGAGCCGCCCGTGTACGTCGGTTTCGGCAGCATGGCCCTGAAGGACGCGTCCGCCGAGGTCGCCCGCGCGGCCGTCGCCGCGGTGCGCGCCCAGGGCCGCCGGGTGCTGCTCGCGCGCGGCTGGGCCGAGCTGGCGCCGGTCGACGACGAGCCCGACTGCCATGTCGTCGGCGAGATCAACCACCAGGCCCTGTTCCGCCGGGTCGCGGCCGTCGTCCACCACGGGGGCGCCGGTACGACCACGACGTCCGCGCTCGCCGGGGTGCCGCAGGTCGTCGTCCCGCAGATCGTGGACCAGCCCTACTGGGGGTCCCGGGTCGCGGCGCTGGGCATCGGGGCCGCGCACGACGGTCCCGTACCGACGTACGAGACCCTGTCTGCGGCGCTCGGGATCGCGCTCGCGCCCGAGACTGCGGTGCGGGCGAAGGCCGTTGCCGAGACGGTGCGGGCGGACGGGGCGGACGTCGCCGCGAAGCTGCTGATCGATGTGGCGGGCTGAGCCACGGAACGTACGGAGTCATTGATGAACCCCCTCACCACCAGCGCCTTCGACCTGCCGGAGCGGCTGGCCGCGAAGGCCGACCCGGCGATGGTCGCCGAGGACGAGCGGCATTTCGCGGCCGTCGCCGAGAGCCTGAAGGCGTCGATCGCGGAGACCTCGCGGCTGCTGGACGCCGAGCTCAAGGCGCCCGGCGGGAGCGGGCAGGCCGCCATGGACCGGGACATCGAGGTGCACCGGCTCGGCGGGCGGCTGCGCACCCTGCGCCGGTTCGGGCTCGACCTGTGCCTCGGCCGGATGGTCACCGAGGAGGGGATCGT
This sequence comes from Streptomyces niveiscabiei, assembly GCF_001419795.1. GTDB lineage: Bacteria > Actinomycetota > Actinomycetes > Streptomycetales > Streptomycetaceae > Streptomyces > Streptomyces niveiscabiei. The sequence goes on along the minus strand of NZ_LIRL01000031.1, from coordinate 6,513 downwards.
GTACGTCGGGCGGCTCGGGCTGACCGGCGAGGACGGGCGGCGGCTGCTGATCGACTGGCGCTCCCCCGCCGCCGAGCCGTTCTTCGCGGCGACCCACGCGAACCCGATGGGCCTGCTCTCACGGCGCCGCTACCGCTGGCACGGCGGGCGGGTCGGCGACTACTGGGACGAGGTGTTCACCCGCGACGGCCTCGAACAGGGCGTCGCGCTCGACGACCAGTCCGCGTTCGTCGCGAGCCTCGGCACCAACCGCTCCGAGCGGATGCGGGACGTCCTGGCGACGATCCAGGCCGACCAGGACGCGATCATCCGCGCCGGTTCGCGCGGCGCGCTCGTCGTGGACGGCGGCCCCGGCACCGGCAAGACCGTCGTCGCCCTGCACCGCACCGCGCACCTGCTGTACGCCGACCCGCGGCTCGGGCACCGGCGCGGCGGCGTCCTGTTCGTCGGCCCGCACCGGCCGTACCTGGACTACGTCTCCGACGTGCTGCCGAGCCTCGGCGAGGAGGGCGTGCAGACGTGCATCGTGCGCGACCTGGTCGCCGAGGGCGCGACGGCGAAGCCCGAGGGCGACCCGGAGGTGGCCCGCCTCAAGGAGTCGGCGCGGCTGGTGAAGGCCGTCGAGCGGGCGGTGCGGTTCTACGAGGAGCCGCCCGCCGAGGGCATGACCCTCGCCCTCGATCGCGTCCTGCTGCCGCTGACGGCCGCCGACTGGGCGGAGGCGTTCGACGCGCCCGAGCCCGGCACCCCGCACAACGAGGGCCGCGAGGAGGTGTGGGCGAAGCTCGTCGAGATCCTCTGGGACAAGTACGAGGGCGACCTCTCGCCCCAGCTGTTCCAGCGGATGCTGCGCCAGATCGAGCCGCTGACCTCGGCGCTGTCGCAGGCGTGGCCGCTGATCGAGGCGGCCGACCTGGTCGGCGACCTGTGGACGGTCCCGGCGTACCTGCGGCTGGCCGCGCCCTGGCTGGCCCCGGACGAGGTACGGCGCCTCCAGCGCGCGGACGCGCACGCGTGGACCGTGTCCGACCTGCCCTACCTCGACGCCGCCCGGCAGCGGCTCGGCGACCCGGGCGCGTCCCGGCGCAGGCGGCGTCAGGAGGCCGAGGCCGCCGCCGAGCGGGAATACCGGGCGCAGGTCACGGAGAACCTCCAGCGCGGCGACGACGACTGGGAGGGCATGCTGATGTCCATGCTCACCGGCCAGGACCTCCAGAACTCCCTGGCCACCCCGCAGGCGCCGGTCGTCGAACCCGACCTGCTCGCCGGTCCCTTCGCGCACATCGTCGTCGACGAGGCGCAGGAACTCACCGACGCCGAGTGGCAGATGCTGCTCCTGCGCTGCCCGTCCCGCAGCTTCACCATCGTCGGGGACCGGGCGCAGACGCGGCGCGGGTTCACCGAGTCGTGGCAGGAGCGTCTTGAGCGGGTCGGGTTCGACCGGGTCACCCTGTCCTCCCTGAGCGTCAACTACCGGACGCCGGAGGAGATCATGGCGGAGGCCGAGCCGGTGATCCGCGCGGTGCTGCCGGACGCGAACGTGCCGACGTCCGTGCGGAGTTCGGGCGTGCCGGTCTCCTACGGGGCGGTGCCGGAGCTGGAGTCGGTGGTCGGCGCGTGGCTCGCCGGGCACGACGAGGGGACGGCCTGCGTCATCGGGGCGCCCGCGTACGCCGGGGACGGCGGGCGGGTGCGGTCGCTGTCGCCGGAGCTGGTGAAGGGGCTGGAGTTCGACCTCGTCGTCCTCGTGGACCCCGAGCGGTTCGGCGCTGTCGACCACTACGTGGCGATGACGCGGGCCACCCGGCAGCTCGTCGTGCTCAGTTCGTGAGTTCCCGCCTCTTCGACGCGCGCAGGCTCGTGTACGTCGTCACCGCGAGGACCAGGACGATGAACCCGAGGGAGAAGGGGATGCTGATCTCGGGGACGTGCACGCCGGACTCGTGCAGCGCGTGCAGGAACAGCTTCACGCCGATGAAGCCGAGGATGATCGACAGGCCGTAGCTGAGGTGCACCAGCTTCTTCAGCAGGCCGCCGATCAGGAAGTACAGCTGGCGCAGGCCCATCAGCGCGAACGCGTTGGCGGTGAACACGATGTACGGGTCGTCGGTCAGGCCGTAGATCGCGGGGATGGAGTCGAGGGCGAACAGGATGTCCGTCGAGCCGATGGCGAGCATCACGACCAGCATCGGGGTCATGACCTTCTTGCCGTTCTGCTCGATCCAGAGCTTGGTGCCGTGGTAGCGGTCGGCGACGCCGAAGCGCTCCTCGACCATCTTCAGCATCTTGCTCTCCTCGTACTCCTCCTCCCCGTGCCCGCCCTTGCGGGCGTCCTGCACGAGCTTCCACGCGGTCCAGATCAGGAAGGCGCCGAAGATGTAGAACACCCACGAGAACGCGGAGATGATCGCCGCGCCGGCCGCGATGAAGCCGGCGCGCAGCACCAGCGCCACCAGGACGCCGACCATCAGCACCCGCTGCTGGTACTGCGGTGGCACCGCGAACTTGGACATGATCAGGACGAAGACGAAGAGGTTGTCGACGCTGAGGGACTTCTCCGTGATGTACCCGGCGAAGAACTCGCCCGCGGACTGGCCGCCGCCGTAGATCCAGACGCCCACGCCGAACAGGAGCGCGAGCGCCACCCAGACGATCGTCCAGGTCCCGGCCTCCTTCAGGGAGACCTCGTGCGGCTTTCTGCCGATGAAGAAGTCGACGGCGACCAGGACGCACAGGGCGGCCACGGTCACCAGCCAGACGGTCAGGGTGACGTTCACGGGTTCGGTACTCCTGTTTGGTAGTGGGGGGCTGTGGGGCTGTGGGGATTCGCCATGATCCTTCAACGGCCGGATTCTTTCCACTTCGATCCGGTGAACAGATCATCACGGAACGCGATCGGTCCAGCTCGGCGGGCTCCACCCGCCGGTCGGCGGGCAGCGTCCGCCGTACGGCGGTGGATCGCCGGGGCCCCTATGGCCGGAACATGGCTCCAGTCCACCCCACTTCAGGAGTAGCCATGACGACGATGTCACCGCCGCCCTTCGACCCCGAGCTGTCCGCAGCGCTGGAGATGATCAAGGACGTCATCGGGCCCACAATCACCATCGAGGACGTACGGGCGCTGCGCCGAGGGGAGCGGCCCGCGCTGATGGTCCCGACCGACCTCACCCTCGGCGGCGCGTTCACCGTCGAGGACCGGGTGGTGCCCGGCCCCGAGGGCGCCCCCTCGATCTCCCTCCTGATCTGTACGCCGACCACTCCCCCGCCGGCCCGGCCGCGCGCGGTGATCTACCACACCCACGGCGGCGGCATGGTCCTCGGCGACAACCGCACGGGCGTGGACGGGGTCCTGGAGTGGGCGCGGGAACTGGACCTGGTCGTGGTGTCGGTGGAGTACCGGCTGGCCCCCGAACACCCCCACCCGGCGCCGGTCGAGGACGTTCGCCGCGGCGGTGAGGCCGGCCGAGGCGGACGCGACGAGGAAGCTGAGGACAAGGGTGGCGGTGGAGACCGTGGCGACCCGGTCTGTGATCGTGGTGTCCGGCGCCGAGACGTAGTCCTGGGTGAAGGGGAACCGCCCCCCGCCGAGGGGGGTGAGAGCGGTGACGGCCGCGTCGACGCGGTCCTGACCGCCGGAGACCTTCGCGATCACGCCGTCGACACCGCCGAGCAGGCTGTCGAACTCGTCCTCGCTCGTGACGGTGACCGTCGCCTCGACACCCGCCCGGTCCAGCGCCGTACGCGCCTCGGCCGCGACCTTCCGGGCGTCGGCGGGGTTCTCGGCGGTGACGGCGACCTGGCCGTGGTGGGTGGGGCCGCCCATGTCGAGCGAGCTGATGGAGAAGAACCCGGCGACGAACCCGGCGAGGACCAGCCCGCTGACCGTACGCCACGCCCCGCGCGGATCGTCGCTGAGACGGCGCGCCGCCAGCAGGGTCGCCGGACGGACGGCGTACCGGCCCGCGATCCGCCCGAGCCGGTCCACGACCCACGGCCCGAACAGCCAGAACGCGCCGTAGAAGAGGAGCAGCAGGGCGATCAGCTCACGCGTCTTCAACTGGCCGCCACCCGTGGTCGACCAGATGTAGCCGAGGACCCCGACGAACAGCACGAGACGGATCGCGCGGGTACGGCGCGGGTTGGACTGCTGGGCGACACCCAGCGGGGACGTCGCGACCTGGCGCAGCATGGTGACCGCGCTCACGGTGATCAGCGCGGTCACCGCCAGCACGATGCCGGCGAACCACAACGGGCCCACCCACAGCTGGCCGGTGTACCAGGCGCCGATCCCGAACGGGAGCTGCGCGAGCACCGGCAGCAGGGCCGTGTACGCGAGGGCGCCCGTGAGCGCGCCGGCCGCGCCGATTCCGGCCGACTCGACGGCGGTCATGGCGAGGATCTGCCGGGGCGTCGCACCCGCGAGCCGCAGCGCGGCGAGCCGCTGTTCACGCCGGGCCGCGCCGAGCCGTCCGGCGGCCGAGGCGAGCACGACGACCGGCATCACGAGGAGGATCACGCCCAGCAGGACCGACGTGCGGTCGCCGCCGGTGAACACGCTGGCCTTCGTGCTGGTGAACCCGGAGACCAGCGCGCGCTCGGCGAGGTTCTCGTCGTAGTAGTTCTGGTTGCCCGCGGCCGGGGAGACCGCAGCGTCGCCGGGCGCGCGGCCGACCACGGCGACCAGGTCGTCCGGCGAGGCGAGACCGGCGGAGCCGATCGTGCCGGCGGACCTCACCCCGGGGAAGCGGTCGGCGAGTTGGCCCTTCGGCAGCTCGGCCAGGAGGTCGGCGAGGGCGGGGGAGACGTACATCTCGCCCTGCTTCGGGAAGCCGGTCAGACCGGGCGGCGCGGGCGTTGCCGCACGGTCCGGCAGCTGGGCGAGGTTCACGACGGTCACCGGGTCGTGGCGGACGTACGTCACCGTCGTGGCCTGCACCGCCGTCGCCTTCTGCGCCGCGACGGCGCGCGGGGTGCGCCAGGTCGTGTGGTCGGCGCGGGCGCCCGAGCCGAGGGCGGCGGCGACCATCACCAGCAGCAGGAACGAGCCGACGGCGGCGGCACCGGCCGCGAGAAGCTGCGACTGGAGGCCGCGGCGGCCCGAGGCCCTGGTGAGATGCCAGGTCAGAGGGAGGACGGAGGAACGCATGGGGGCTCCGGGGGCTGTGGATGGGGGAGAGGACTCGCCGCGGCGCGGACGGGGCTCAGCGGTCGAACTTCCAGGTCAGGCTCTTCGCGTCCGCCTTGGTCACCCGTACGGGTATCTGCACGGTCCCGCCGCCGCTCTTCTCGCCCGTGCACGTGAGGCTCGCTCCCACGACGGCCTTGAGGCCGGTCGGGCAGGTCACCCCGGTGAGCTTGTCGCCGACCCAGGGCAACGGGTGGAACTTGGACTCGGTGCGGCCCGCGACGATGTTCGGGGACAGCGCCCGCTGACCGTCCACCCGCACCACCGTGTAGTCGTCCAGCGGCGTCGTCGACTCGGTGTCCGCCATGAAGTAGGTGGCGACGCCGCCCAGCGTGGCGACGGCGGCCACACCGCCGAGGGCACCGACGAGGAATCTGCTGTGCTGCATCGACCGCTCCTGAAGTGCGTGGTGAGAAGGTGCCTCCAGCGTCGCCCCCGGCACCGGCCCCCCGCCTCGGCCGAATGGCCATTTCCCGCACCACCGGCCTCGGCCGTTCGGCCGATCCGGAAAGGCGGCGCGGCGCCGTACCGTGATCGGCATGAAGTCCGTCTCACCCCGCGAACTCCTCCGGGGCTTCGCCGTCGGCCTGCTGCTGTCGGCCTGTGCCGTCGACGTCCTGAGCGCAGGGTCCGACGGCACGAGCGTCCTGCCGACCGCGCTGCCCGTCCTGCCGACGCTGGCCGTCCTGCTCATCGGCCTGGCCGCCGTGCTGTGGCCGGCCGCGCGGCGCCCCGACTGGCTCACGCCGCAGGTCCGCACCGCCGTACCCGCTCTCGCCTCCGTCCTCTACTCCCTGGGCTCGCTGTTCGTCCTCGGCTCCAACTCCTTCGGCCCCGGCGAGGTCGCGATCCTGCTGTGCGTGCTGTTCCTCGCGGTGCGGCACAGTCCGCCGAGGTGGGCCGTCGGCTGCGGGGCCCTCGCGGTCGTGGCGATCCTGCTGCTCCCGTTGCGGAGCGTGGAGCCGGTCGTCATCGAGGAACTCGGGCTCCTGCTCGTCGTCCTCGTCCTCATCGGCCTGTTCATCGGGCTCGCCGCCTACCTGCGGGCCATGGACTACCGGCGCACCGTCGCCGTCGGCGAGACCCGGCGCGCCGAGCGCGTCGCCATCGCCGCCGACCTCCACGACTTCGTGGCGCATCACGTGACCGGCATCCTCGTCCAGACGCAGATGGCCCGCATGATGGCCACGACCCGGCGCGACGAACTCGACCCCGTGCTGGCCGGCATGGAGCGCGCCGCCACCGAGGCGCTCGCCTCGATGCGCCGCACCCTCGGTGTCCTGCGCGACAGCGACGACGAGGCCGACCGCCGCCCCGTCGGCGACCTC
>NZ_LIRL01000309.1 GCF_001419795.1 Streptomyces niveiscabiei | reverse complement strand
CCTCCGCACAACCCTCACCACCGCGACCGACCGCGCCGCCGCGATCATCCACATCCCCCACGACACCCGCATCCGCACCCAGGGCCGCCACGCGACCACCCGCCTCACGGACGCGGTCCTGAACACAGCACACCGGGCCTGGGGCCGCCCTCTGCCACTGGCCCCGCAACCGGCACCCCTGCCCTGAACTCACCAGCGCCGCAAGCCCCTCAGAGCTAAACCACCCGAACGAGTGAACATCATTAGTTCCGATGGCATATGCGAATCCCTCCGCCTTACGTTCCGTAGTGGAGGTGGTTCACATGAATGAACCCTGCAAGCGGCCGGACGCCGTCGACATCAGCGACTTCGTGTACGCGGCGACGGGCGCCCGGGTCCGGCGGCTCACGATGCCGGACGGGACGCATTGGTTTCCGGCGGTGGATGTGTGCAAGCAGTTGGGTCACACCAACTCTCGGCAGGCTCTCGCAGATCATGTCCCGGACGGACAGCGAGAGATTCTTGAGACCGTAACTGGAGCTTACGGTCTCAGCGTTCCCGCAGGTAGAGAGTGGCGCCGAGACCTGAATCTGATCTCTCTCCAAGGTCTCATCCACCTCGTCAACGCCTGCACCAAACCCGCCTGCGCCCCCTTCAAGCAGTGGGCGGTGGAAGTCATCGCGACCGTCCAGCAGGAGGGTTCGTACTCCCTCCAGAAGGCAGAGGTACAGCCCGCCGACCCCGGCGCCCCCGTCGTCTACGCCATGCCCGCCCAGGTCGCCGACGCCATCGTCCGCCTCGAAGCGCACAACCTCCGCATCGACGAGGAACTTGCGACCGCACAGCAGGAATCGCTGTCCCTGCAAAGGCAGATGCTGGCGATGCAGCGGGAGAGCCTGAGCGCTCAGCAGAGCATCGCGGAGGCCATGAACCGCATCGCGACCCGGTTCGACACCCTGGCTCTCGCGTCCCCCAGCGCCCCGCACCCGACCACGGAGTCCGTTCTCGCGGACTGGCGGCGGCGACTGTCTGTGACGGAGGACGTCTGGACGCTGGCCGTGGTCATCGCGCCGGTGCTGGTCGAGGAAGGTGAGCTGCGGCAGCCGCTGGAATCGCTGGCCGCGCGTACGGGATTGACCGTGCACCGCGTCAACGAGTGCCTGCGACTCCTCCGGACGCACGCCTGCATCCGCTCGCGCGGCGCGACGGAAGAGGGAGCGCCGGTGTACGTGCTCAACTGAGCCGCAGCACGAAGGGACGGTCGCAATCCGAACTTGCGGCCGTCCCTTCAGCGTTCAACTTATCCCAACCCCGAAGCGCCTCACGCCCAAGTGATCAGCTTCTTCGGCTGTTCCAGGATCGCCGCGATGTCGGCGAGGAACTTCGAGCCCAGTTCGCCGTCCACGAGGCGGTGGTCGAAGGAGAGCGCGAGGGTGGTGACCTGGCGGGGCTTGACCTTGCCCTTGTGGACCCACGGCTGGGGCTTGATGGCTCCGATCGCCAGGATCGCGGACTCCCCGGGGTTGAGGATCGGCGTGCCCGTGTCGATGCCGAAGACGCCGACGTTGGTGATCGTCACGGTGCCGCCTTGCATCGCCGCCGGGGCGGTCTTGCCGTCGCGGGCCGTCGTCACCAACTCGCCGAGGTCCGAAGCCAGTTCCGGCAGCGTCTTGGCCTGGGCGTCCTTGATGTTCGGGACGATCAGGCCGCGGGGCGTGGCCGCGGCGATGCCGAGGTTGACGTAGTGCTTGAGGACGATCTCCTGCGCCGCCTCGTCCCAGGACGCGTTGATCTCGGGGTTGCGCTTGACGGCGACCAGGAGCGCCTTGGCGATCAGGAGCAGCGGGTTGACCCGCAGGCCCGCGAGGTCCTTGTCCCGCTTCAGCTCCTCGACCAGCTTGAGGGTCCGGGTGACGTCGACGGTCACGAACTCCGTGACGTGCGGCGCGGTGAAGGCGGAGCCGACCATCGCCGCGGCCGTCGCCTTGCGGACGCCCTTGACGGGGATACGGGTCTCGCGGCCGGCGTCGTACGCCGGTACGGCGGGCGCCGCCGGCACAGCGGGCGCCACGACCGGCGCCGCCGCCTTGTGCACGTCCTCGCGCGTGACGACCCCGTCGGGCCCGGTCGGCGTCACCGTCGCCAGGTCCACGCCCAGGTCCTTCGCGAGCTTCCGCACCGGAGGCTTGGCCAACGGCCGCTCGGCTCGCTCAGCACGCTCGGCGGACTGGGCCGGACCGCCAGCCTCCGTACGCCCAGCAGACCCCGCACGCTCCTCGACGCCCGGCGCCGGTTCCGCGTACCCATGCCCGTTCAACTCGGCCTGTACGGCAGGCGCGGCAGCGGTCGGCACCTCCGCGACCCCCTTGCGGGGCCGCCGCTTCGTGGACGACGCCGCCACCCCGTACCCCACGAGCACAGGCTGACGCCCCTCGGGCTTCGGCTCCTCGGCGGCAGAGGCGGATGCCTGAGCCGGCACCTCAGGAACACCCCCCTCACCGGCAGCCGCCCCCACCTCCACCGAGATGATCGCC
>NZ_LIRL01000308.1 GCF_001419795.1 Streptomyces niveiscabiei | reverse complement strand
GGGCCCGGCGCGCCGAGGGCAGAACCCGCGAGGAGCAGGCCGTCGGCCCGACCGGTGCCCGTGGGGTCGAGGAACTGGACGATGTTCCCCCAGCACAGCCACGCCTTCCAGCGGCGCCGATGCTCGGCGGAGTCGCCCGCGACGGCGTCGTCACTGTCGTCGAGCACCGCGAGGGCGCTCCACCTCAGGGCCTTGCCCTCGGCGCGCCGGGCCCCGACGAGCACGAGCGGAAGCCCCGAATCGTCCTTGTAGGACAGCAGCTTGAGCCCTTGTCCCGAGACCGCCGGAAGGTTTTCACCCCGTACGGCAGCCTCGATCCAGCCGACGGCATCAGCCGGGTCCGCGTCGACGAGTTCCCGCTGCCGCACGGCGGCGGGGGCGCTGACGAGGAGCTGGGCGAGCTGCTGCCACTTGTTCGGCCGGGGGTCGCGCAGGAAGCCGAGCAGGGCGGGGATCGCCCCGGAGAAGAGCAGGTCCACGTCCTTCGGGTCGCGGTCCGCCTTCCGCCACTGCTCGCGCGCCCTCGCTCCGGGTCCCCCGACCGCCGTCACGTCGTAGGGCGGCCAGGCCGCGTCGGCGTCGCGGCCGGCGATGACGGCGTCGATCGGGTCGGCGGGGGCGTCCGGGTCCCGGGCGGGTTCGTTGCGCAGGGCCCGGTCCCAGGCGACGACGTCGTCCCAGGTGATCTGCCAGACCAGTATCCCGTCGGCACGCAGCCGGGCCCGTTTGGCGGCGTCGGCGGCGATGGTGTTGGTGCGGGAGGAGGCGTGCCAGCGGTAACCGTCGAGGTAGACGGCGATGGGTACCGGCGGTGCGTCGCCACTGCTGGTGTCCTCGGCGACAGGCCGGAACAGCAGGTCGGGGCGGGTTCGGTGGTCGTGCAGGTCCTTCTGTGCGACGACCTCCCAGCGGACCTGGCCGCCGCCGGGGCGGGTGAGGGTGAACTGGGTGCCGGGGCGGCCGGTCGGTGTGGAGGCGTGGTCCACGGGGGCATCGTCGCCGAGCTGCTCCAGCCAGCGCCTGAGGCAGTCGTTGAAGAGGCGTTCCAGGTCGCTCTCGGCGAGCTTGGCGAAGGGGTAGGCGAGTTCGGCGTCGGCGGAGTCCCTGCGGACGTCCCAGTCGCTGTGGCCGTCCGTGCCGAGGAGGCCGTCCAGTATCCACAGCGCCTCCTGCCGGTCGATGTTCTTGTACTCCCGCTCCGGGGCGTAGGGCAGCAGGCAGCGGTGGCAGGCCCGGCGGCGGAGGGCCGGGCTCTTGCAGGGGCAGTGGGCCAGTTTCTCCTGGGCCGCGGCGAGTACGGCGCGGAACTCCTCGCCTTCGCGGTCGACGAGACGGTGCAGATAGCCGGTGCCGCCGGGCAGGGCGTCGTACAGGACGAGGTAGTTGCGGGTGAGGCCGCTGAGCCGGTCGGGTTCGGTGGCGGGGGTGGAGCGGATGTGTGCCGGGTCGCCGCCGTAGCGCAGGGCGAGGCCGAGGTGGAGTGCGGCGGAGAAGGAGGCGAGGCGTTCCGGCACGTGGACGGTGGCGGCGGGCAGGAGGATGCGCAGCGCCTCCGTGCGGTGCTCGGTGGCGGTGATGACCTGGACGTCCTCGGGATGCGCCTGTTTGTCGCGGCGCCTGACGACGCACCAGGGCCGGTGGTGGGCGAGGTCGGAGCGGCCGAGCAGGGACTGGCCGAGGGTGTCCTGGGCGGGTCCCTGGCCGGGCTCACGGTCGCTGGCGCCGCCGCAGCGCGGGCAGACCGTGAATTGGGTGAGGGTCACCTCGGCACCGGCGAAGTGGGTGTCGTTGCGGCGGCCTTGGCGCTTCTTGCCGAGGTTGAAGCGGCGGATGACCGCTTCGCGGACGTGGTCGAAGCCGAAGGTGGCCTGGTGGTGGCGCCAGGACCGTTTGATGTTCCGGGGGTCGACGTCGACGGCGGCGACGGTCGTGTACGGAGTCTGGATACGGCTCTCGCGGTCGTCGATGATGCGTGCGTCGTCCCGCTTGTCGTGGGCGGTGACCTTGCGGGGTACGACCACGCGGTGCAGGGCGTTGCGGCCGCCGATGCCGGGGCCGTCGCAGCGCGGGCAGGGCGAGGTGTCCTGTTCCGCGCGGTCGCCGGTGCGGACGTGGCCGCACTCCCGGCAGACCCGCCAGGTCAGCAGTCCGACGGGGGTGCCGTCGGGTGAGTCCTTCGGGACGGGGCCGAGATCGAAGCCGTCGATCTCGTGCCGGTAGCCGCGTACGTAGTAGGCGTTGCCCGGGGCGAGTTCGGTGAGGGCGGACTCCGCGGGGCGCTCGTAGGTGCGGGGTTCGTTCTTCCACCGGGACTTGGGCGACTCGGCCTCGGCGCGTCCCCTCGCCGCCGGCTCCTTGTAGGTGAGCTGGGCCTCCAGGCGTACGCCGTTCTCGACGAGGCTGTAGTTGGGCAGCAGTCCGTGTTCGACGAGGAAGCCCTGGGCGTCCGCCTGGGCCATGGTCTGGAGGAGTTTCCCGATGCCGGCGGCCTCGCGGCCCAGGACGCGCTTCTCGCGGGCCTCGTCGGTCACGGACTCCTGGAGCGCGTCGGCCGCCTCGTTGATCTGCGCCCGGCGCCGGACGAGTTCGGCGCGTTGCTCCTCCCAGGCCCGCTGGGCTTCGTCCAGTTTCCCGGCGAGTCCCCGCTGGGCGTAGCGCCGGAGCGTCTTGCGGGCGTCACTGGAGACCCCGGAGCCGGGGACGCCGTCGAGGTCGGGGAACAGGCGCAGGAACGCGTCGGCGAGGTCGAGACGGTCGGCCGTCGCGTCGCGGAAGGTCTTCAGCCAGCCGGTCCGGCCGACGAGTTGGGTCAGCCGGTCGGGCAGGGGCGGGACCTTCTCCAGGGTGCCGCGGGCGGCCCGGTCGATGAGGTAGGCGGTGTACTGGCGGCACAGCAGCTCACCGGCGGACAGGAAGCAGCCGGGCGGGAGGATGGGGCCGGCGATGAGGTGCTGCGGTTCGGCGAGGTGGTAGAGGGCGCGGGGGCTGGTGTCGGCGAGGGTCACCATGAACGCGTTGCCCGTCTTGCGGCCCGCGCGGCCGACGCGCTGGACGTATCCGGCGGTGGACGGCGGCAGGGAGGCGAGGACCACCGCTTCCAGGTCGCCGATGTCGATGCCGAGTTCGAGGGTCGGTGTGCAGGACAACACGTTCGGGTCGGTGTGCCGGCCTCGCCGGAAACCTTTCTCCACGTCTTCCCGCTCGCGGCGCTTGAGGACGCCGGTGTGCTCGGCCGCGATCACGCTGTACGGCTCGGTGTCCCGGTACAGGCTCCGGTAGTAGTCGAACCGGTGGTCACGGGCCGCGCGCCCGCCTGCCTCGGTCGAAGGCCGGGTGAGGGTGCCTTCACAGCGCTTGAGCGGGCACCTCGTGCCCTGCCAGACGTCGGCGCGCTCCGGGGGCACGGTCTGGGTCCAGCCGCAGTGGGGGCAGGTGAGGGCGGCGAGCGCGGTCTCGTCGTCGTCGAGCAGGCGGACCCGGACGTGTCCGGGAGTCAGTCCGTACACGCCGTGTTCGCGCTGCCTGTCGTCCTGGCTGGTGCGGCGCCGGGCCAGGGCGCCGATCGAGTCGTCGGCCAGGTACTCGAAGAGCGCCGCGAGGTACGCGCCCGCCGCGTCGCCGTCCAGGCCGAGGCAGCGGTGGGTGAAGTCGGTGTACCAGCTCGCGCGGCCGTCCACTCGCTCGAAGTCGGTCCTGCCGCGGGCACCGACGAGGACGAACGCGGGAGCTTCGGCCGGGGGACGGCCGAAGGAGGGCATCCCGGTGGGACGGCCGAGGGAGATCGAGTAGCGGTCGCCGCCTTCCTTGTCGATGAACTCGTCGAGCCACTCGTGGTGGATGCCGCCGGACTGGCGGAGGTGTTCGAGGAGGCCGCGCACGTACCCCTCGAAGTAACGGAGGCGGTCCGGGTCGTCCTCGCCGGGAAGGGCGGCCGGGGGGTCGACCGCCAGCAGTTGCTCCGCCTGCTGGTCCGCCAGTGTGCGGCGGTAGAGGGCCTCCGCCGCGTTGGCCGCCGCCTCCGGGTCCGGCAGGTGGACCTCGGCCGCGACGGTTCGGGTGAGCTCCAGGGTGCGGCCGAGGCGGGAGTAGAGGCCGAACTCCAGCAAGGTGTTGAAGGCGAGGCGCTCACCGACCAGTTTCCAGGTGGGTTTCGCCACACCCTTCTTGCCGTCGAGCAGGCGCTTGACGGCGCGCTCGTCGTGCAGGTCGGGCGGTACGACGGAGGCCAGCTGGTCCTTCTCGGCGGCAATGGTGATCAGGGAGGCGATCAGCTCGTTCAGCGGGACGCCGGCGGACGCGAGCTCCGGTTCGGCGGCGACGCGGTCGCTGAGGCTCTGCCGGACGAGGGCGCGCAGGGAGAACTTCCAGGAGCGGCTGGCGACGAAGCCCGCGCGGTGGGCCGCGTCCTGCACGGAGTCGCTGAAGATCAGTGTCTTGCGCCGGTCGTTGCCCTGGTCGTCCTCGGCGGGCAGTTCGCCGCCGGTGAACAGCTGGGTGACGACGACGGAGGCGAGCGGGGCGATGCCGGCGCCGAGAAAGCGGATGCCCTGGGTCTGGCCGCAGGCGGGGCAGCGGTCCTGCTTGGCGTAGTCGCTCTGTTCCTGGTTGTCGAACCAGGCCCAGACGTAGACGCCGTTCTCGGGTGCTTCGGCCACCCGGTCGTCGTCGAGGAGGACTTCGTCGGGGTCGAGCCTGCGCAGGTTCTCGCCGTTGTTCTCCAGGACGAGCAGAGTCGCGTCATGGGCGGCGCGGCGGCCCCGGCGGGCGGCGGCGCGGCGGGCGCGGACGGCGCGGGCCTGCTCGGCGGCCTCGGAGGGGGTGGCGGCGATCATCGCCCGGACGCGGCCCTTGGCCGCTCCGCCGGCGACGCTGGCGCGGTAGATCTCGTCCGGTGCGTGGACCAGGTTCTGCGGGTTGCGGTCGGGGCAGATCGCCGACCAGCCGGAGCGGCCGCAGTGCCGGCAGTAGGCGGCGGGCAGCCGGCCGGACCGCCGCGCGGTTCCGCGCCGCTCCGCCTGCGCGGCGGCGGCCAGGGCCTGCCGTCCGGCGTCGGTGTTCTCCGGGGTGAGAGCGGCCTGTTCCTCGTCGGCCCAGGAGAACGCCGGGTCGGGGGCGACGAAGCGGAGCACGCGGGAGAGCGACCGCAGCCAGAGGTGGGTCTCGATGAGCAGCAGGGGACGCGGCTTCTCGGCGGGTGACTTCGGGTCGCGGGCGACGGAGATCAGCGCGACGAATCGCGCCAGGGCCTTGGCGGCGGTCGGCGGGTCCTGCTCGACGGCGGCGCGCCAGGCGGTCCCGTCGGGGAAGGACCGGAGCAGCGCCTGCGGAGTGAGGGGCGCGTCCTGGGTGCGCAGCAGTACGTGGGTGAGGGGGTGGGCCAGCAGTCGTCGGCCCAGTTCGTGCACGTCGGAGGCGTCACAGCCGACCGTCGCGCGGGCGATGGCGTCCAGCCCTTCCGGCGTCGGCTGCGGGTCCGGCAGCCCGGCCAGCTCGGCGGGTGAGGGGACCGGCAGGGAGTGGTCGACCGGGGACAGGAACTCCTCGATGTCGCGTCGGTCCTCCCCCACCACCGCGTCGTCCGGGAAGTGCGTGCCGAACACCTGGGAGGCCACGGTGAGCATGGCGCGCGGGCCGCTCGCGGCGTCTCCGGAGCCGAGGGTCGCGGAGGTCGCCACGGGGCAGATCGACCCCAGCGGACGGCCGTCCTCGGCGGCTCCGACGACGGCCGCGAGGCGCCGCAGCAGCATCGCGACGTCGGTGCCCTGGGCGCCGTCGTAGGTGTGGAACTCGTCGATCACGATGTACGCCAGGTCGGCGTCCCGCCACAGGGAGGCGTCCTGCTGCCGCTGGAGCAGCAGGTCGAGCATCTTGTAGTTGGTGATCAGGACGTCCGGCGGGTTGCGGCGGATCTCGGCCCGGTCGACCATGACCCGCTGGTACGGGGTGGTCCCGCGCGCGGATGCCTCGCCGATGTACAGACCGGCCGTGACGTCCGCCAGCCGGTGGTCCTCCAGCAGGTCGCCGAGGCGGTCCGCCTGGTCGCCCGCGAGCGCGTTCATCGGGTAGAGGAGGATCGCCTTGATCCCCGGTTTCCCGGCCGCCTTCTCCCGACGGCAGTGGTCGAGTACGGGGACGAGGAACGACTCCGTCTTGCCGGAGCCGGTGCCGGTGGTGACCAGGGTGGGCTGGGGCTGGTGCCCGTCCTTGCTGGTCAGGCGGGCGAACGCCTCGGCCTGATGGGCGTACGGCAGCGGGAGGTCGCGCGGGGACCAGTCGAGGTGTCGCTGCCAGCCGTCGTCCGCCGGGCGGAAGGGGCGCCGGATACGGAGGTAGGGCCCCCGGAACAGGCCGTCGGCCGGGTCGGTGAGGAACTCCTCCAGCGCGTCCTGCGTCTCGGGCTCGGCCAGCGCGAACGTCGTCGTCAAGTACTCGACCGTCGTTTCGCGCAGTGCCTGTGCGGCGAGTGTGGGTCTCATGACGCGCTGCGGCCCCCGTGTCCCGTGTCCCGGTGTGTCCCGACCGCCCGGAACAGAACCACGGCGATCAGAATCGATCAGACCTCCACTCTACGGCGGAGCTCTGACATCACTGCCGGGTCGCGGCGGGATCAGGACCTTTCAGGGGACTCGGGACGGGAGGCCGGGTGACGCGAACCGTCTTGTCTTCACATAAGTCCGGTACTGCCGAGCGAGTACTCCGCCCACACCGTCTTCCCGGGCCCGTCCGCCCGCAGGTGCCAGTCCCACCGCGCCGCGAGCCCCGCGACCAGGACGAGCCCCCGGCCGTCCAGCGACACGTACGGGTCCCGCCCGACGACGACGCTCGCCGGCCTCGGCGGCAGCCGCTCGCCTCGCGTGTCGGTGACGTCCACCCGCGCGGTCTCCAGCCGCCGCGCGACCTGGAGCCTCAAGTGGAAGTCCCGGCCGGGGACATGGCCGTGCCGCACCGCGTTGGACGTCAGCTCCGCGACGATCACCACGATCGCGTCGTGGTCGTCCGAGCCGTACGGGATGCCCCACTCGTGCAGGCGCACGGCGGCGAAGCGGCGGGCGAGGCGGGCGCCCCGCCGCGTGGACGTGAACCTCATCTCGAAGTACTGCTCGGCGGGCGGCGCGAGGGTGCCGCCGTTGCTCAAGTGGTCAGGGGGAGCGGTGTGTTGCGTGGGGCCGGTGGGGACACCGGGTTCGTTCGTCATGCCCCCTACGGTCCCCTTCGTGGCGTACCGTCACCAGTGGTGACGCACCGACGCTGATCGGCTTGTACGCGCGGTGTAGGACCGTGTACGAGTCGCGCGGCGTGACCAACGTTCCCCCTGGGGAGTTGGTCCGGAGAGGCGGTGATCCCATGACGGAGCGTACGAGGACGAAGGTCGGGGTGGAAGAGCCCCGGAACAACGAAGAAGACACCGGTTCCCTGTTCTTCGGGGACGACGAAGAGGCCGGTCTCCAGCCCGACGCGACGAGCAAGGCCCTCGTCATCGCGTTCGGCCAGACCGTGAAGACCCTGCGCGAACGGGAGGGCATGGACCGCGAGACGTTCGGCGCGCGGATCGGCTACTCGGCGGCGACGGTCGCGTCGTTCGAGCAGGGGCGCCGCATCATGAGCGGCAAGACGATCGACAAGGCGGAGGAAGTCCTCCACGCGAACGGGCTGTTGAGCGCGTGGAAGGAGCAGATGGACCGCGCGCAGTATCCGGCGACGTTCCAGGGGATGGCGGCGCTGGAGAAGACCGCCATGGAGCTGCTCATGTACGACACGTTCATGGTCAACGGCCTCCTCCAAACCCCGGACTACATGCGGGCGTTGATGGCAATGCGCCGCCCGCTCCTGGACGACGACATCATTGAGCAGAGGGTCGCCGCACGACTGGCCCGCCAGGAGATCTTCAACCGCTGGCCCGCGCCCTACCTCAGTTTCATCATCGACGAGGGGGTTCTCCTGCGGCCGTACGGCGGAATCAACGTGCTGCGCGGGCAGTTGGAACACCTGCTGATGGTCGGCCAGCAGCGGAGCGTCGAGATCCAGGTCATGCCCTTCGACCGCGAGGAGAACGCTGGCTTCGGCGGCCCGTTCATCGTTCTGACGCGGCGCAAGGACGGCAAGCTGTTCCTGTACAGCGAAGTCGCTGGGGTCACTTCGCTCCAAACCGACCTCGGTCAGACGACTCTGGCACACGCCCGTTATGGGATCATGCGATCGCAGGCTCTCCCGTCCCGGGAGTCGATGAAGAAGATCGAAGGGATTCTGGGATCACTATGAACAACGCCGAGCCCTCAACCACCACTTCCGGCCTCGCCTGGTTCAAGAGCAGCTACAGCGACGCCGAAGGGAATGCGTGCGTGGAAGTCGCCTGGCGCAAGAGCACCTACAGCGACACCGAGGGCAATGCGTGCGTTGAGTTCGCAGCCTGCACCAACACCGTCCACGTCCGCGACTCCAAGGACACCGACGGCCCCCAACTCGCCCTCGCCCCCTCCGCGTGGACCGAGTTCACGGCGACCCTGTAGGTCAGTCGAGGCCCGTCTCGACGAGGTGTTCCATGAACGCCGCGGCGATACGGGGGCGGGTCGCGTCCGGGACGAGGGTCTCGGGGAGGTCGTCCTCCATGCCCCACCTCGTGTTGAACATGACGACACCGCCCGGCGGCACCACGGTGTTCCTGAGCCAGAGGACGAACGTGGCGGCCGTTCGGGCGGTGCTGTCCTGCACCGCCACGCCTTCCGTGTTCAGCCGCGCGAAGCCCTCCAACTCCTCGCCTTCGAGGGTGAACCCGAAGTGCATTGACGAGCCCTTCACCGGCCCTTCGACAGCATCGTCCACCCGGACGAACACCTCGGGGTCCCGCTCCCGCAGCGCGGCTTCCAGCCTCTCGTAACTCAGACCCCAGGTCTGGCCCTCCGGCGGCGTGAAGACGTACATCGTGCGGAGTTCGGCGATCTCGTCGGGTTCCATGGCGCTGCTCTCTCTGCTGTCGGTGGGGGTCAGGGAACGTAGCGGGCGGTGCCCTTGACGCCGTACGCGGCCATCATGACGCGCCAGTACTGGACGGAGTCCTGGTTGTTGGTGACCGTCTCGACGCCTCGCATCTCCGTGTTCCGGGGATCCTTCAACGCGGCGGCGTACTTGCCCAGTTCTTCGCGGTCGGACGTGAAGAGGAAGTCCTTCTTCCCCGTCGCGTGATTCTTGCGGAGCTCTTCGAGGGACCGGTAGCAGGGCTGGTTCGGCTTGTTGACGTACTTCGCCTCGACCGCCATACCGTCGAGGTTGCGGAACCCGTCGACCATCAGGGTGCTGTTCTTGCTGTAACCGGCCGGGATGGGTACTTCGTACTCGGGGTATCCGGCGACGCGCCGCTGGTAGGCGACCTCCGCCGGCCTGCCACCTGAAATGTCCCCCTCCCGAAGGGAGTTCAGCCAGGTGCCGAACTTCTGCTGCTGCGCGGCATCGAGCGGCGGGAAGCGCGGGTCGGGTGGTGTGGTCGGTGGGATCGGCTGGACGCGGGGGCCGTTGGCGGGGCGGTAGGCGACCGGCACGAGCGTGGGGACGCGGATCAGCGGTGCCAGGAACGGGGGCAGGCCCGGCAGGAAGCCGCCGTTGTCCGGCTGCGGCATCGGCACGCGCGCCTTCGAACTGTCCAGCGCGGCCGGGATGTTACCCAGCGAGGCTATACGCAGATCTCCCGCGACGAGCTCGTGCAGGCCGCCGTCACGGCCGTCGCCGCCGAACCTCGGCTGCTCCCACGGCCATTGGAAATCACTGGTCGGCGACGTCTCCTCGTACGGCAGGCGTTGCTTCGCCGTCTCCACGTGGTCGGCGTACGCGTCGCAGGCGTCGGCGATCATCTTGCAGGCCGTGGGGAGGTTGGCCATCAGGGTCTCGTTCTCACCCACCGTGCCCGGTGGCGGGGTCTTGCCGACGAACTTCTCGAAGAAGCCCTGGACCGCGTCGGCCGCCTCGCCGACCTGGTCGAGGTGCGCGGTCTTCCATGCCGTGTCGGAGTCCCAGTAGGCGTCCGCGAGAATCTTGGACGCCTCACGCCAAGTCGCCGCCACCGCGCGGAGTTTCTGCGGCTGGCCGAGGAAGCGTTCGTTGAACAGGTACTGGTCGACGCCGCTCGTCTCGCCCACGACCTCGGGGAGGTCCTCGGCGTTGTGGCTCGCGCGTTGGTTGCAGTCGGGGCCTGTGGGCTGCGGGCCGATTCCCGGGCCCTGCGGGCTCTGCCCCAGGAGTTCCGCCGCGATCTTGCTCTCCTGCTTGAGGAATTCCTCCGACGCCTTCACGAGGGCGCCCGCGCCGTTCGCCATGACCTGGTGGGCGAAGCCGGCCTTGTCGAACACCGTCGTCACGGCTGCCTTGTACACCTTCGCGAAGGCGCGGCCCGCTTCGCCGTCCCCGGCCATGCCGCCGTTCGTGCTCAGTTCCGTGAACAGGAGGCTCAGCATGTCGTAGATCAGGTCACGCAAGCCGACCATCGTCCAGGACGCGTTGACGAAGTTCTCCGTCTGGTGCCGTAGGTTCAAGACTCCCCCGTAGAGCCGCGCCGGATGCCCCTCGCACCGTACACGTCTGCGAACGGTGAGGGTGTGGGGGCATCCCTGCGACCCCGGATCCGGTCAGTCCCCCGTGGCCTCCGGTGCACTCGTGTCTCCGGGCTCCCATCCTGCCTCGCGGAGACGGCGGGTGAACTCCTCGTGGGCTGCCTTCATTTCGGCTTTGCGGTTCACTCGGTAGAGAGGGGCCGTATAGCCGTCCGGGACATTGCTGGCCAGCTCCGGGAAGCCTTCCGCCGAGCTCAACTGCTTCCAAGCGTCCTTGGGTTGACCGTAGCCGTGCTGCTGATGCGCCTTCGCGATACGGCGTCCCTCCGCGTCGAACCACATGTTCTCCTCGTACTGCTGGAGTACAGGGAACCTCGCGTCGTACATCGCGACGAGCTCGTCCGCGCTGATGCCGAGCCAGACGGCGACCAGGGCATCGATCTCGACGAGGGCTGCGCGGCGGGTGAACTCGGTACGGAGGGGGGTGTCTTGGGTCCAGCTGGGGGTTACGCCGTGAGCGAGGGAGGGGGTTTCCGCAGGCCAGCGGTTGGCCCAGGTGTCCTGCTGCCAGGCGGGGTCGTGGAGTTCTTGCCAGAGGGGGGCGTAGGCGTTGGTCTGGGCGTTCAGGCGGAGGGTGCGGAGG
>NZ_LIRL01000307.1 GCF_001419795.1 Streptomyces niveiscabiei | reverse complement strand
CCCCACCCCCCACGGCACCTTCACCGCGTACGGCTACCGGGCCGCCGACGGCATCGAGCACATCGCCCTCGTGCACGGCGAGATCGGCGACGGCCACGACGTACTGGTCCGCCTCCACTCGGAGTGCCTCACCGGTGACGTCTTCGGCTCGCGGCGCTGCGACTGCGGGCCCCAGCTGGAGGCGTCGCTGAAGCGCGTCCGGGAGGAGGGCCGGGGAGTCGTCGTGTACCTGCGCGGGCACGAGGGGCGCGGGATCGGCCTGCTGCCCAAGCTGCGGGCGTACGAGTTGCAGGAGCAGGGCCACGACACCCTGGACGCCAACCTGGAGCTGGGGCTGCCCGCCGACGCCCGGGACTACGGCGCCGGCGCGCGCATCCTCGCCGACCTCGGCGTGCGCACCGTACGCCTGATGACCAACAACCCCGAGAAGACCGCCGCGCTCGCCCGGTACGGCCTGACCGTGAGCGGCCGGGAACCGGCCCCCGTGCAGGCCGGCGAGCACAACATCCGGTACCTGCGCGCGAAGCGGGACCGGATGGGACACGACCTGCCCTGGCTGGAAGCGGCCGGCGGCGACCAGGGAACGACCGGAGGAGAGAAGTGAGCGGCAAGGGCGCACCGGAGCTGTCCGTACGCAATGTGGGTGACCTGCGGGTCGCCGTCGTCGCGGCGCAGTGGCACGAGAAGGTGATGGACGGCCTGGTGGACGGCGCCCTGCGCGCCCTGCGCGACCTCGGCATCGACGAGCCGACCCTGATCCGGGTCCCGGGCAGCTGGGAGCTCCCCGTCGCCGCGAAGGTCCTCGCGGGCCGCGGCTACGACGCGATCGTGGCGCTCGGCGTCGTCATCCGCGGCGGCACCCCCCACTTCGAGTACGTCTGCCAGGGCGTCACCCAGGGTCTCGCCCAGGTCTCCGTGGAGACCGGCGTCCCCGTCGGCTTCGGCCTGCTCACCTGCGACACCGAGGACCAGGCCCTGGACCGGGCCGGCCTGGAGGGCTCGAACGAGGACAAGGGCCACGAGGCGGTGACCGCGGCGCTCGCGACGGCGGCCGTCCTGCGCTCAGTATCCGAACCGTGGCACTGAGCCGAAAGAGCATCGGGCTAGAGTGACCTCACCATGTCCAAGAAGACGTTCGAGGAGCTGTTCACCGAGCTCCAGCAGAAGGCCGCCACCGGCGACCCCGCCACCTCCCGCACCGCCGAACTCGTCGAGAAGGGCGTCCACGCCATCGGCAAGAAGGTCGTCGAGGAGGCCGCCGAGGTCTGGATGGCAGCCGAGTACGAGAGCAAGGACGCCGCGGCCGAGGAGATCTCTCAACTCCTCTACCACGTCCAGGTGATGATGGTCGCCCGCGGAATCTCGCTGGACGACGTCTACAGCCACCTGTAGAAACCCGCTTTCCGACAATCCCGCTCACACAGAAGGAAGCCGACCTCATGCTGCGCATCGCCGTCCCCAACAAGGGTTCCCTCTCCGGCCCTGCGGCGGACATGCTGCATGAGGCCGGCTACCAGCAGCGCCGCGAGTCGAAGGAGCTGCGGGTCGTCGACCCGGTCAACGAGGTGGAGCTGTTCTACCTCCGCCCCCGCGACATCGCGATCTACGTCTCCTCCGGCCGCCTCGACATCGGCCTCACCGGCGAGGACCTCCTCGTCGACTCGGGCGCGAGCGCGGAGGTCATCCTCCCGCTCGGCTTCGCCCGCTCCACGTTCCGCTTCGCCGCCAAGCCCGGCACGGCCGCGAGCGTGGCGGACCTGAACGGCAAGACGGTCGCCACCTCGTACGAGGGGATCGTCGCCAAGTACTTCGCCGACAACGGCATCGACGCCTCCGTCGTCCACCTCGACGGCGCCGTCGAGACCGCGATCGAGCTGGGTGTCGCCGAGGTCATCGCCGACGTCGTCGAGACCGGGACGTCGCTGCGCAACGCGGGACTCGAAGTCTTCGGCGAGCCGATCATGAAGTCCGAGGCGGTCGTGATCCGCCGCACCGGCGCCGACACCGAGGACCCCAAGGTCCAGCAGTTCCTGCGCCGCCTCCAGGGCGTCCTGGTCGCCCGGACGTACGTGATGATGGACTACGACTGCCGCGTCGAGCAGCTGGAGAAGGCCGTCGCGCTCACCCCAGGACTGGAGTCCCCGACGGTCTCCCCGCTGCACAACGAGGGCTGGGTCGCCGTCCGCGCGATGGTCCCCACCAAGGAGGCGCAGCGCATCATGGACGACCTGTACGACATCGGCGCGCGCGCGATCCTCACGACGGCCATCCACGCCTGCCGGCTCTGAGGGACCCTGCGATGCCTGAACTGCCCGTCATTTTCCGGCCCGGCCGCACCCGCGCGGTGCTGCTCGGCTCCGGTGTGATGATCTTCCTCACCATCTCCGCCGTGGCCCTGCTGCTCGAACAGCTCGGCCCGGGGGAGCGGCTCAGCTTCATCGTCACCGGCGGCCTCGTCTTCTGGGTCCTCGCGCTGCTCTCGCGGGTGCGCGTCGTCGCCGACGAGGCCGGGGTCACCGTCGTCAACATCGTGTCCCGCAGGCGCCTGGACTGGGCGGAGATCCTCCAGGTCAACCTCCGTCCGGGCGACCCGTGGGTGTTCCTGAACCTCAGCGACGGCACCAGCCTGCCCGCGCTCGGCATCCAGCCGGGCTTCGACAAGAAGCAGGCCATCACCGACGCGAGCGCCCTGCGCGCACTGGCCGACGCCCGCTCGATCCGGGACCCGGAAACCTCCTAGGACGACATCCGGGCCGCCGGGCCTGCCGCTGAGGCCCCTGTCTTGATTAATCTGGTGGCGGAGACTCTCCCATGCGTCTCCGCCCCCGCCGTACCGCGCCCCGGCGGGCGGGGGCCACCTGCTATCCGAGGAGTGACTCCCTCCGGCAATGGACGGATCGTCCTGTAGTACCTGCGCCGCCCCCTTCCCCCTCACCCCGGAGGCGGCGGCATCATGACCACCCCCCTGCTGCTCCTGACGGCCGCGTTCGTCCTGATCCTGGCCAACGGCTTCTTCGTGGCCGCGGAGTTCGGGCTCGTCACCGTGGAGCGCCCGGACGCCGAGAAGGCCGCCGCCGAGGGCGACAAGCGCGCCCGTACGGTCGTGGAGTCGCTGAAGGAGCTCTCCTTCCAGCTCTCCGGCACCCAGCTCGGCATCACCATCACGTCCCTCGTCGTCGGCATGCTCGCCGAACCGGCCCTCGCGGAGCTCCTCGACGGCCCGTTCACGGCGGTCGGCGTGCCCGAGGGCGCCGTCTCCGGTGTCGCCGTCGTCGTGGGCATGCTGCTGGCCTCGGCCGTCCAGATGGTCATCGGCGAACTCGTGCCGAAGAACTGGGCGGTGTCCAAGCCGCTCCAGGTCGCGCGGTTCGTCGCCGGCCCGCAGCACGCGTTCTCCCGGCTCTTCCGCCCGGTGATCGCCGCCCTGAACACCGTGGCCAACCGTCTCGTGCGGGCCCTCGGCGTCGAGCCCACCGACGAGCTGGCCTCGGCCCGCACCCCCGGTGAACTGGTCTCCCTGGCCCGGCACTCCGCGCAGGCGGGCGCCCTGGAGCAGGACACGGCCGACCTGTTCGTCCGCACCCTGTCCCTGGCCGAGCTGACCGCGCAGCACGTGATGACGCCCCGCGTGAAGGTCAGCGCCCTCCAGGCGTCGGCCACCGCCGAGGACGTCGTCAACCTGACCCGCGCGACCGGCCTGTCCCGCTTCCCCGTCTACCGCGAGAAGATCGACGAGATCGTCGGCATGGCCCACCTGAAGGACGCGCTCGCCGTGCCGGTCCACGACCGGCTGCGCACCCCGGCGAGCCGCATCGCCCGCCCCGCCCTCCTGGTCCCCGAGACCCTCCCCGTCCAGCCCCTGCTGGCCCGGCTGCGCAGCGAGCAGCCCATCGCCGTCGTCGTCGACGAGTACGGCGGCACGGCCGGGGTGGTCACCCTGGAGGACATCGTCGAGGAGATCGTCGGCGAGGTCCGCGACGAGCACGACGGCCAGGACACCCCCGAACTCGCCGCCGCCCCGCCCGAGGACGGACGGCCCGCCTGGGACGTCGACGGCAGCTGCCGCGTCGACACCCTCCAGCGCATAGGCCTCACGGTCCCCGAAGGGCCGTACGAGACGGTCGCCGGCCTCGTCGCCGACCTCCTCGGCCGCATCCCCGCCGTCGGCGACCGCGCGGAACTCCCCGGCTGGCGCCTGTCGGTGCGCCGGGTGGGCCACTACCGGGCCGAGCGGGTGCGCGTGGTGCGTACGGGCGTCGTCGTGGAGGTGGCGCGATGAGTTCCGGTCGTGTCCGCGTCTCCCCGGAGGCCGTCCGATGAGCCTCCTGCAACTCCTCTTCGCCGGGCTCCTCGTGCTCGCCAACGGCTTCTTCGTCGGCGCCGAGTTCGCGCTCGTCTCCGTACGCCGCTCCCAGATCGAACCGCTGGGCACGGCGCGGGCCCGGCAGGTGCTGTACGGGCTTGAGCGGCTGCCCCAGATGATGGCGGCGGCCCAGTTCGGGATCACCGTCTGCTCGCTGACCCTGGGCGCGGTCGCCGAACCGACCGTCGCGCACCTCCTGGAGCCGGTCTTCGAGGCGATCCACCTCCCGCACGGCATGATCCACCCCCTCGGGTACGTCATCGCGCTGGCGGCGGTCGTCTTCTTCCACCTCGTCATCGGCGAGATGGTCCCGAAGAACCTCGCGATGGCCGCCCCCGAGAAGGCGGCGCTCTGGCTGAGCCCCGGCCTGGTGTGGTTCGCGCGCCTGTGCAAGCCGGTCACGATCGCGCTCGGCGCGGTCGCCCAGGGCATCCTGCGCCTCTTCCACGTCGAGCCCAAGGACGAGGTCGAGGCGGTGGTGACGAGCGAGCAGCTCAACCGCCTCCTCGAAGACTCCGGCCAAGCGGGCCTCCTCGACCCGGAGGAACGTGAACGCCTCGAAGACGCCCTGGAGTTGGGCTCCCGCCCGATCACGGACGTCCTCCTGAAACGCGAGGCGCTGGTGACGGTGACCCCGGCGGTCACCCCGGGCGAGATCGTCGCCCTGACGGCCCGCACGGGCTACTCCCGCTTCCCGATAGCCGCCGAGAACGGCGCCTTCATGGGCTACCTGCACATCAAGGACGTCCTGGACCTGGAGGACTCGGAACGCGCGGTCCCCCAGCACCTGTGGCGCCCGATGACGACCCTGCGCTCCGAACTCCCCCTGGACGACGCCCTGACGGTGATGCGCCGAGCGGCCACGCACCTGGCCCAGGTCGCGGACGGCTCGGGGAAGGTGCTGGGGCTGGTGGCGCTGGAGGACGTCCTGGAGATGCTGGTGGGCGAGGTGACGGACCCGGCGCACCGGGACTCACCGCAGCAGGCGCTGGCCGTCTGATGCAGGCAGGGACCCGCGCCCCGTTCTTTAGGGGCGCGGGTCTCACATGGCCGAAGGGTCCTGGGGCCCGCGCCCCGACAGCACTTCCCCATACGCCTGCATCAGATCCGCCAGCCGCAGCGTCGCCAGGTCGTCCCGCGACAGCGCCCCCGTGTACATCGACAGCCGCAGATCCCGGTACGCGCAGCTCTTCTCGTACAGCGTCCGCAGGAACCGCCCGTTGCCCAGCTCGTCGATCCACCCCTGCTCCACCACGTGCCCGGCGATGGAGCGCAGCTCGTCGAGGGCCTCCTCGTCCCACACGTCCCCGTTCTCCGCCGCCAGCACCTCGCCGATGGAGGTGAGTTCGAGCGGCCGGTAGGAGGGGAAGTCGACGCGCGAGGTGAACCGGGACGACAGCCCGGGGTTCGCCGCGAGGAGCCGGTCCATCCCCTCCGGGTACCCCGCGAGGATGACGACGAGGTGATCCCGGTTGTCCTCGGCGCGCTTCAGCAGCACCTGGAGGGCCTCGTCCCCGTACGCGTCCCCTTTGCCGTACCCGGAGTTGGAGAGCGAGTACGCCTCGTCGACGAAGAGGACGCCCCCGAGCGCGGAGTCGATGAGTTCGTTGGCCTTGACGGCGGTCTGCCCGAGGTACTCCCCGACGAGGTCGGCGCGCTGGGCCTCGACGAGGTGATCGCCGCCGAGGAGCCCGAGCGCGTAGAAGACCCGCCCGAGGATGCGCGCGACGGTGGTCTTGCCGGTGCCGGAGGGCCCGGAGAAGACGAAGTGTCGTTTCGGCGGCTGCACGGGCAGCCCCTGACCGGCGCGCAGCCGGGCCATGTTGAGCTGCGCGGAGAGCGCCTTGACCTGCCGTTTCACGGGTTCGAGCCCGACCATGCGCTCCAGTTCGGCGAGCGCTTCCTCAAGTAAGACGGGGTCGGCGGGCCCGGGCGGCAGCGAGGAGGCGACGGCTTTCTCCCGCACCCCGGACTCCCCGACGGGCGGCAGCGGCACGACGGGCGGCAGGTCACCGGGGTCGGTGAGCTTGAGGTCGCGCCCCTCCGTGCCGAACAGCGGATCGAACCCGTCGGCGGCATCGACGCTGTCCTGCCCGAACCCGGTGAGGGTGATCGCGGCGAGGTCGGCGGAGTCGTCGTACCCGTCGCCCTCGGCGATCGCGGCGAGCCGCGCGGACGTGTCCATGAACGCGGCGTCGACGCGGTGGACGGCGCGGTAGAGGGGGAGGGCGGCGGCGGAGCGCCCGGTGCCCTCGTGCGCGCGGGCGAGCCAGTAGCGCAGTTCCTTGCGCTGGGGCTGTTCGCTGCGGCAGCGCATGAGCGCGGTGGACAGCAACGGCTCGGCCTGGCCGTACATTTCGAGCCGGACGCGGGCCATCCCGCCGAACAGTCCCGCCTCGATGCCGAGCAGCGGATCGTCGAGCAGCGGGTCGGTGTGGCGGGTCAACTGCTCCCAGTCCTTGACCAGATAGGCCCGGCAGGCGTGCAGGAACCGCACCTGGTGGTCGGTGTCGACGGGCGGCAGTCCGGCGAGCGCCCGGTCCAGTTCGGGGACATGGCGTCCGTCGAGCCAGTGCGAGGCGTGCGCGAGCAGCAGATCGCGCGGGCTCTCCAGCACGGGCTGCACCCACCAGCCCAGCCAGTACCAGGAGTTGAGGGTCCGGCGGTGCCGGGTGCGCTGTTCGCCGAAGCGGTCGCGGTGCCGGAACATCCGCAGCAGCGCGGTCGTCGTGTCGACGCGCAGCGCGTGCAGGCCGAGCCAGCCGTCGGCCATGCCGGGGTCGATCCGCACGGCGGTGCGGAACTCCTCCTCGGCCTGCGGATAGGCGCCCATCGTGTAGGCGTCCACGCCTCGCAGCCAGGCGAGGTCGGCCGGGGCGTCGGGGCCCCGGGTGCCGAAATCCATCACGTCCCCCACAAACCGTGCCCCCGTCGGATGGCCGGTGGGCCGTCGCCCGCCGACCGCCAGAGCCGAACCGCTGTGCATCAGACCGGAGTTGAGAGCATCCGCCGGTAGGTCGCACCGAGGGCATCGTACCCGCGTGGGAGGGGTCGGCCGTAGGGTGCCGCACCGGACGTTTGACGAGGTGGGAGCAGATGGGGCGCATCCGGAACGGTGACCCTGGGTGAGCGGAAGGGGCCGTTCCATGGCCGGAGAAGAGGCTCACGGACCGGGGGAGGACAGAACGAAGCCCCCGATCACGGGGGAACAACCGGGGGCTTCGCGTCTTCGGGCGGCTTCGAATGCCGCACATTGAGAACGTAAGTCCTGTACGGCCCCTCGGTCAAGCCGAGTTGAAGCAGTGAGGCGCATTCGTCCGCAAGACCCTTCACCGTTTCACCACAACATGGGCGTTTAACTACCCTGTGTGACATCCCGGTACGGACCAAGCGCTCCCGCAGGCCCCGGCAGCACCTCGTACCCCTCGGTTGTCTGCCGTACCAGGAGATTCGCGGAAGGTCGTGTGGGGTCTTCGGCGAAATGCGCCCGCTCCGCTTCGACCCAGCCGTCCCAGAACTCCCGCTGCTCCGCCCCGTCCCGCGCCCGCCCCCGCGCCCAGGCGCTCGCGCGGCCCATCTCCATCCACAACACCGCCGCGAGATACGGCCGCAGCGCCCGCCGCCCGGCCCCGACGCCCTCGACCAGCACCACGGGCGCCGCGGGCAGCACCCGGGACGGCCCGAAGGCCCGCGCCCGCCAGTCGTACGGCGCGTACGAGGCGTCCTCTCCCCGCCGGAACGGCCCGACGACCCGCGTCAGCACCCGCTCCGTCCAGCCGAACAGCTCCTCGTGGCTCGCGACGTCGTCGATCCGCAGCACCGGCGCCCCGCCCAGCTCCCCGGCCAGCCACCCGGCGAACGTCGACTTCCCCGACCCCGCGTGCCCGTCCACCCCGACCAGCCGCACCGGCCCGCAGGACGGCGGGAGGTCACGCAGGAGGGCGGCGAGCTGATGGATGGCGGGTCCTGTGCGTCGCAGGGGAACGGGAAAGGGCGAGGTCAGTCTAGGTCGCGCCCATGTCGGTGCCGGACAGTGCGCACGCGCGGGGTCATAGTGGGCGGACAGTCCGCCGAATCCCCGGGGGTGCCGTCCCATGAGCAACGCCGAGCAGCCGTCCCGCCGGACCGTCCTCGCGGCCGTCGTCACCGCCGCCACGACCGTGACGGCCGCCGCGTCCCCGCCCCCGCCGCGCACGGTCGACTTCCGGGGGTGGACGTCGCACGGGGACTGGTGCGCGGGGGAAGCGGACGGGACCGCCGTGGCCGGGGGGTACGGGGGAGAGGGAGCCGGCCTCGTGATCGGCGACCCGGCCGGCACCGCGCCGTACACCGACCCGCACACCGGGACCACCGCCGACTGGGAGTACGCGACCTGGACCTCGCCGGCGTACCGGTTCGCCGTGCCCGCCACCGAGGTGATCGCCTCCTGGAACGCCGACACCCCGCCGGGCACCTGGCTCCAGACCGAGCTGACCTGCACGTACTCCGACGGCACGGCGACCCCCTGGTACGTCATGGGCCGCTGGGCCGCCGGCGACCAGGACATCAGGCGGACCTCCGTCGACGGCCAGAAGGACGGCCGCAGCACCGTCTGGACGGACACCCTCGCGATCGACGACCCCGCGAGCGGCCCGCGCCTCGCCGCCTGCCGCCTGCGCCTGACCCTCCACCGCAGACCGGGCACCCGTCTCACCCCGACGGTCTGGCGCGCGGGCGCGATGGGCTCCGACGTACCCGACCGCTTCACCGTCCCGGCCTCGACCCCCGGCCTGGCACGGGAGTTGATCGTCCCGCGCTACTCCCAGGACCTCCACCGGGGCCAGTACCCGCAGTACGACGGCGGCGGCGAGGCCTGGTGCAGCCCGACCTCCTCGCAGATGATCGTCGAGTACTGGGGCGGGCGCCCCACCGCCGAGCAACTCGCCTGGGTGGACCCGGCGTTCACCGACCCCCAGGTCTGCCACGCCGCCCGCCACACCTACGACTTCCAGTACGAGGGCTGCGGCAACTGGCCCTTCAACGCCGCCTACGCGGCCACGTACGCCGGACTCCGGTCCGTCGTCACCCGGCTGACCTCCCTCACCGACCTGGAGACCCTGATCGCGGCCGGTATCCCGGCGATCACCTCGCAGTCGTTCAGGAAGGAGGAGCTGACCGGCGCCGGGTACGGGACGGCGGGCCACCTGATGACGGTGATCGGGTTCACGCCGGACGGGGACGTCATCGCCAACGACCCTGCCTCGCCCACGGATCAGGCCGTGCGGCGGGTCTATCCGCGGCGCGAGTGGGAGAACATCTGGCTGCGTACCAAGCGGTACGACGCCGAGGGCAAGGTCGCCTCCGGCAGCGGGGGAGTCTGCTACCTGTACTTCCCCGCGCGGCCCGACGGACGGCAGCGCGCGGCCCTCGCGGCGGTCGGCGTCACCGTGTGAGCAAGCTCTCGGCGGCAAAAGCCCTGAACGATGGCAAGGTGGACGAATGACAGCGAACTCTGCCACCGCCGCCCAGGTCCGCACCGGCGGCCCTCGTGAAGACGGCCCGAAGGTCCTCGAACACGCCCTCGGCTGGGTCCTCGTCGCGGTCGTCGCGATGCTCGTGACCCAGCTCGGCCTCCTGTGACACGTGCCGGTGGATTATGCCGGATGCGCCGACCGGTGTGACCTGACCCACGCTTGACCTGACATACTGCGGTGGTCCCGCCACAGCCCGAGACCAGGGTCGAGTATTGAACATCAGTGCACAGCGCGACGCCGCCCGTCCCAAGGCCCGCGGCACCGAACGCTCGTTGGCGCGCCGCGCCGAACTCATCTCCATCGGGCGGAAGTTGTTCGCCGACACGTCCTACGACGCGCTGTCGATGGACGACATCGCGCGCCAGGCGCACGTCGCCAAGGGGCTGATCTACTACTACTTCCAGTCCAAGCGCGGCTACTACCTGGCGATCATCCAGGACTCCGTCGCCGACCTGGTCACCTTCGCCGCGAGCGGCATCGAACTGCCCCAGGTGGACCGCGTCCACCGCACGATCGACAGCTACCTGCGCTACGCCGAGCACAACCAGGCCGCCTACCGCACGATCGTCAGCGGCGGAGTCGGCTTCGACGCCGAGGTGCACGGCATCCGGGACGGGGTGCGCGAGGCGATCGTCGCGACCATCGCCGAGGGCGCGTACGGCCGCACCGACATCGCGCCGCTCGCCCGGATGGGGCTGCTGTCCTGGGTGTGCAGCGTCGAGGGCGCCGCACTCGACTGGATCGACCGGGACAACCCCCTCTCCCGGGACGACATGCGGGAGTTGCTCGTGAAGACGCTGGGCGGGGTGTTCCGCTCGATCGAGGAACTGGACGCGGGATACCCGACGCCGCAGGAGGCCCGGCGGGAGGGGTGAGGGAGCAACGGGGGG
>NZ_LIRL01000306.1 GCF_001419795.1 Streptomyces niveiscabiei | reverse complement strand
GGGTGGCTGAGGTGGGGGCGCCGAGGCTCGTCGGGGCGGTGTGGGGGCTGCTGATCCTCAATACGCTGGGTTCGGCCGGGGCGAAGACCGTCGTGCCGATCCCCCGGTCGCTGATCCAGATGGTGACGATGGGCGCGCTGGTGGCCGCGTTCACGCTGGCGCTCGTGCTGAACCCGCGGCTGCGCGTCCGGGGCAGCGCCTATCTGCTGGCGCTCAGCCTGCTGGTGGTGGTGAGCGTCATCTCCAGCGTGCACCTGGAGGCCGGGTTCGGGGCGCTGTTCCGGTGTGCCCGCCTCGCGCTCTTCGTGGGCACGCTGTGGCTGCTGACGCGCTGGTGGGACGGCGGCGACACGTTCGTACGGCACCACATCCGGATGTACTTCGCGGTGCTGATGTCGGTGGCGGCGGGCCTGGCGGTGTCGCCGGGCGCCGCTCTGCCGGAGCTGTACGGGGGGCGGCTGGTGGGGGCGCTGTGGCCGCTGACGCCGCCGCAGATCGGGCAGTACGCGGCGGTGATCATCGGGCTTTCGGTGCTGCTCCTGCTGGGCGGGCGCACCGACCGGGGCAGTGCGGCGCTGGTGGTCGGGCCGTCGCTGGTGATCCTCGCGCTGACCCACACCCGGACGGCGACGCTCGGGCTGCTGGTCGGGCTGACGCTGGCGATCGTGTCGCTGGTGCTGACGAGTTCGGCCGCGCGCCGGTTCTTCTCCTGGTCGGTGCTGGTCGCGACCGTCGCGGCGGTGGGGTTCGCCTCGCTGCTCCAGGCGTGGTTCCTGCGGGGGCAGAGCCAGGAGAACTTCACCAGTCTCACCGGGCGGGCGAAGGTGTGGGACGCGCTGCTCGCGGCGCCCCGGTCGACGTCGGAGCAGCTCTTCGGGCTGGGCCTGGGCGACAAGTCGTTCGCGGGGCTGCCGATCGACAACAGCTGGCTGGCCGTCTACAACGAGCAGGGCTTCGCCGGGGCCGGGCTGGTGGCGGCGTTCCTCGTCGTGCTGGCGGCCGTCGCGCTGCTGAGGCCGCCGTCGCTCGCGCGGGCCTGCGCGATCTTCCTGATCAGCTACTGCGCCATCGCGTCGTACACGGAGGCCGGGCTCGGTGACGCCTCGCCGTATCTGCTGCATCTGGCGGTCGCCGCCTCGCTGCTGGCGGCGCCCGCGCCGACGGCTCCCGAGGTCCCATCGCGTCTGCCGTCGGAGGTGAACTGACCGTGCACGTCCTCGTGGTGCACAACCGCTATGCCTCGGCGCAGCCGAGCGGGGAGAACAAGGTCGTCGACCAGGAGGTGGCGCTCCTGCGGGAGGCCGGTCACCGGGTCGGGGTGTTCGAGCGGCGCAGCGACGACATCGCCGGCCGCTCCCTGCCGGCCAAGGCCGCGCTGCCGCTGCTGGTGCCGTGGAACCCGGGCGTGCGCCGGGAGCTGGCGGCGCGGCTGCGGGCCGAGCGCCCCGACGTGGTGCACGTGCACAACGTGTTCCCGCTGCTGTCCCCGGCCGTGCTGGCGGCCTGCGCGGACGCGGGGGTGCCCGCGGTGGCGACCCTGCACAACTACACGCAGGTCTGTCCACCGGGCACGCTCCAGCGGGACGGCCGGCCGTGCTCGGCGTGCGTCGGGAAGGCGGCGCCGCTGCCCGCCGTACGGCACGGCTGCTACCGGGGATCGCGGCTGGCCACGGTGCCGCTCGCGCTGAGCCTGTCGGCGAACCGGCGGCGCTGGTGGTCCGGCGTGGAGCGGTTCTTCTGCATCTCCGCCGCGCAGCGCGACGTCCTCGTGCGGTCCGGGATGCCGGCCGAACGGCTGGCGGTGAAGCACAACTTCGTCCCCGAACCGGGCATCGCTCGCACGGGCCCCGGCGAGCACCTGCTGTTCCTGGGCCGTCTCGCGGAGGCCAAGGGCGTGCGGGTGCTGATGGCGGCGTGGGACGAGGTCGCGGCCGGCGGCGGGGTGGGCGTGCCGCTGGTGATCGCCGGGACGGGTCCGCTGGAGGCGGAGGTGACCGCCTGGGCCGCGGGGCGGGACGACGTGCGCTGCGTCGGCCTGTACGACACGGACCAGTGCCGGGAGGCCATCGCCAGGTCGGTCGCCGTGGTCGCCCCGTCGACGTGGATGGAGGCGTTCGGGCTGGTCGTCGTGGAGGCGATGGCGGCCGGGGTGCCGGTGGTCGCCGCCGGGCACGGGGCGTTCACCGAACTCGTCGAGGACGGGGTGAGCGGGCTGCTGCACCGGCCGGGCGATGCGGCCTCGCTGGCGTCCTGCCTGCGCCGGATCACGGGCGCGGACCGGGAGATGGGGGTTGCGGCCCGGCGCCGTTACGAGCAGGGGTTCAGTCCGGCCGTCGGCCTCGAACGCCTGCTGGAGGGGTACCGCTCCGCGATCGCGGGGCGGACACAGTCGAGTGGGGGGAACCACTAGATGACACGATGCCGACTCTGCGGCTCACAGGCGCTGGCGAGCGTGGTCGACCTGGGGGCGACACCGCCGTGCGAGAGCTTCCTCGCCGCCGACCAGCTGGACCTGCCGGAGCAGACGTACCCGCTGCACCTGCGGGTGTGCACGGACTGCTGGCTCGCGCAGATCCCGCCGCTGATCACACCGGAGGAGACGTTCACGCAGTACGCGTACTTCTCGTCCTACTCGACGTCGTGGGTGGAGCACGCCCGCGCGTTCGTCGACGGCGCCGTGGAGCGCCTGGGGCTCGGCCGCGACGCGTTCGTGGTGGAGGTCGCCAGCAACGACGGGTATCTGCTGAAGCACGTGGTGGACCGGGGCATGCGCTGCCTGGGCATCGAGCCGTCGGTGAACGTCGGCGCGGCGGCGCGGGAGGCGGGGGTGCCGACGATCACCCGGTTCCTCGACCCGGACGCCGCCGCCGAGGTGCGCGCCGACCACGGCCCGGCGGACCTGGTGGTCGCCAACAACGTGTACGCGCACATCCCCGACGTGGTCGGCTTCACCCGGGGCCTGCGCGCCCTGGTCGCCGACGACGGCTGGGTGTCGATCGAGGTGCAGCACCTGCTGACGCTGATCGAGGAGAACCAGTACGACACGATCTACCACGAGCACTTCCAGTACTACTCGGTCGCCGCCGCGATCCGCGCCCTGGCCAGCGGGGGCCTCGCGCTGGTGGACGTCGAGCTGCTGCCGACGCACGGCGGCTCGATCCGCCTGTGGGCGCGCCCCGCCGAGGCCGCCGGGGAGCCGTCGCGGCGGGTGGCGGACGTCCTGGACCGGGAGAAGGCCGCCGGGCTCCAGGAGCTGTCCGGGTACACGGAGTTCTCCGCGCGGGTGGCGACCGTACGGCGGGACCTGCTGCGGTTCCTCGTCGAAGCGGCCGAGCGCGGTGAGACGGTCGTCGGGTACGGGGCGCCGGGCAAGGGCAACACGCTGCTGAACCACTGCGGCATCCGCCCCGACCTGCTGCCGTACACGGTCGACCGCAACCCCTACAAGCACGGCCGGTTCACGCCGGGCACCCGTATCCCGATCCTGGCGCCCGAGCGGATCGCCGCCGACCGGCCGGACTACGTGCTGGTCCTGCCGTGGAACCTGCGGGCCGAGCTGACCGAGCAGCTGTCGTTCGTGCACGAGTGGGGCGGCCGGCTGGTCTTCCCCGTCCCGGAACTGAGCATTGTCGAGGTGAAGTCGTGAAGGTCGTCCTGTTCTGCGGCGGTTACGGGCTGCGGATGCGCAGCGGTGCCTCCGACGACGTGCCCAAGCCGATGGCGATGGTCGGTCCGCGCCCGCTGATCTGGCATGTGATGCGCTACTACGCGTACTTCGGGCACACGGAGTTCATCCTGTGCCTCGGGTACGGCGCCGACCACATCAAGAACTTCTTCCTCACCTACGAGGAGACGACGTCCAACGACTTCGTGCTCAGACGCGGGCAAACCGAGCTGCTGTCCACGGACATCGCGGACTGGACGATCACGTTCGTGCAGACCGGCGTGGAGTCGCCGATCGGGGAGCGGCTGCGGCGGGTGCGCGAGCACCTGGACGGGGACGAGATGTTCCTCGCGAACTACGCGGACGTGCTGACCGACGCCCCGCTGCCGGAGATGATCGACCGGTTCGCGCAGCGGGACGCGGGGGCGTCGATGATGGTCGTGCCGCCGCAGTCGTCGTTCCACTGCGTGGATCTCGGCGACGACGGTCTGGTGGGCGGTATCACGCCGGTGAGCGATCTGCCGCTGTGGGAGAACGGCGGCTACTTCGTGCTCCGCCAGGAGGTCTTCGACCACATCCCGGAGAACGGCGACCTGGTCGCCGACGGCTGCGCCGAACTCGCCAAGCGGGGACGGCTGGTGGCGCACCAGCACCGGGGGTTCTGGAAGCCGACGGACACCGTGAAGGAGCGGGCCGCGCTCGACGAGGCGTACGCGCGCGGTGAGCGCCCGTGGGCCGTGTGGGAGCGCGGGTGATCCGCCTCGGCGCCGGGCGCCTGACCCGGGTCGTGGCCGTGGGGGCGCACTGCGACGACATCGCGATCGGCGCGGGCGGCACCCTGCTGGCGCTGTGCCGGGCGCATCCGGGGCTTCGGG
Organism: Streptomyces niveiscabiei; assembly: GCF_001419795.1. Classification (GTDB taxonomy): domain Bacteria; phylum Actinomycetota; class Actinomycetes; order Streptomycetales; family Streptomycetaceae; genus Streptomyces; species Streptomyces niveiscabiei. The sequence goes on along the minus strand of NZ_LIRL01000306.1, from coordinate 3,546 downwards.
TGGACGCGCTGGTGCTGTCCGGCGCCGGGACCGAGCGCGAGCAGGAGGAGCGCGACGCGCTCGCCGCGTTCTGTCCAGGCGCCGACCTGCGGCTGACGGTGCTGAAGCTGCCGGACGGCCGCTTCCCGGCGCACTGGGAGGAGGCCAAGGCGGCCGTGGAGGAGTTGCGCGAGCGCACCGACCCGGACCTGGTGCTGGCGCCCCGCACCGACGACGCCCACCAGGACCACCGGGGTCTCGCCCAGCTGATGACGACGGCGTTCCGCGACCACCTGGTCCTGGGCTACGAGATCGTCAAGTGGGACGGCGACCTCGGCCGCCCGTCCGCCTACCAGCCGCTGCCGGTGGAGGTCGCCGAGGAGAAGGTGCGCCTCCTCCAGGCGCACTACGCCTCGCAGCGCCACCGGCCCTGGTACGACCGCGAGGCGTTCCTCGGCCTCGCGAGGATTCGCGGCATCGAATGCCACGCCCGCTACGCCGAGGCGTTCGCGGTCACCAAACTCACTCTCGACCTGGGGGATTGAACGTGCGTGTACTGCTGACCGGGCACCAGGGCTACCTGGGCACCGTCATGGCCCCGGTCCTCACGGCCGCCGGGCACGAGGTCACCGGCCTGGACGCGGGCCTGTTCGCGGACTGCGTGCTGGGCCCGGCGCCCGCCGACCCGCCGGGCCTGCGCGTGGACCTGCGCGACGTCACCGCCGACCACGTCGCCGGCTTCGACGCCGTCATCCACCTCGCGGCCCTCTCCAACGACCCGCTGGGCTCGCTGGCGCCCCAGCTCACCTACGACATCAACCACCACGCCTCGGTCCACCTGGCCCGCCTCGCCCGCGACGCGGGGGTACGGCGGTTCCTGTACGCGTCGACGTGTTCCGTGTACGGCGCTGCGGGCGGCGGCGACCTGGTGGCCGAGGACGCGCCGCTGCGCCCGGTGACGCCGTACGCGGAGTCGAAGGTGCGCGTCGAGGACGACCTCCACACGCTGGCCGACGGCGACTTCAGCCCCGTGTACATGCGCAACGCGACCGCGTTCGGGTTCTCGCCCCGGCTGCGGGCGGACATCGTGCTGAACAACCTGGTCGGGCACGCGCTGCTGTCCGGTGAGGTGCTGGTGCTGTCGGACGGGACGCCGTGGCGTCCGCTGGTGCACGCGGCGGACATCGCCCGCGCGTTCACGGCCGCGCTCGGCGCCGACCGGGAGGCGGTGCACGACCGGGCGTTCAACATCGGCAGCGAGGCCAACAACGTCACCGTCGCCGACATCGCCGGGCAGGTCGCGGAGGCGGTGGCCGGGTCGAAGGTGCGCATCACCGGCGAGACGGGCGCCGACCCGCGCTCGTACCGGGTCGACTTCTCCCGGTTCCGGGCGGCGGTCCCCGGCTTCGGCTACGAGTGGACCGTCAAGCGGGGCGCCCTCGAACTCGCCGACGCCTACCGCGAACACGGCCTGACCCGGGAGGCGTTCGAGGAGCGCTTCACCCGGCTCGCGGTGCTGCGCGCGGCCTCCGAGGCGGGCGCGGTGAACGACACGCTGCGGTGGCGCCGGTGACCACGGCCGGCGAGGAGATGCACGCGCTGGTGGAGCGGCTGTACCCGCTGTGCCGGAGCATCACCGGGGACGGGGTGCGCGCGACCCTGGAGATCGTCGGCGAGCACGTGCCGCTGGAGGTCCACGAGGTGCCGACGGGGACGCAGGTCCTGGACTGGACGGTGCCGCAGGAGTGGAACATCCGGGACGCGTACGTCGCCGACGCCACCGGCAGACGGGTCGTCGATTTCGCCGCGTCCAGCCTCCATGTCCTCGGCTACAGCGTGCCGGTGGCGCGGACGATGCCCCTGTCCGAACTCCGCGAGCACCTGCACACCCTGCCGGAGCATCCGTCGTGGGTGCCGTACCGCACCAGCTACTACCAGCCGACGTGGGGTTTCTGCCTGGCCCAGGACACCCTGGACGCGCTCCCGGACGGCGAGTACGAGGTGCGGATCGACTCCACGCTCGCCGACGGCCACCTCACCTACGCCGAGCACGTGATCCCCGGCCGGGTGCCCGACGAGGTGATCGTCTCCTGCCACGTCTGCCATCCGTCGCTGGCCAACGACAACCTCGCCGGCATCGCGGTCGCGACCTACCTCGCGAAGGAACTGGGCAGGCAACAGCCGTACTACACCTACCGGTTCATCTACGCGCCCGGCACCATCGGGGCGATCACCTGGCTGGCCCGCAACGCGCAGCGCGTCGACCGGGTCCGGCACGGGCTGGTGCTGGCCTGCGCCGGGGACACGGGGCAGCTGACGTACAAGAAGAGCCGGCGCGGCGACGCGGAGATCGACCGGGTGATGGCGCACGTCCTGGCCCAACGCCCGCATGTGCTGAAGGAGTTCAGCCCGTACGGCTACGACGAGCGCCAGTACTGCTCCCCCGGGTTCGACCTCGGTGTGGGCTCGCTCAGCCGCACCCCGTACGCCGGGTACCCCGAGTACCACACCTCGGCGGACGATCCGGACTTCGTGTCCCCGGCGGCGATGGAGGACACCCTCGCCGTGTGCCGGGAGGCGTTCGCCGTGCTGGACCGCAACCGGCGGTACGTGAACCTCAGCCCGTACGGCGAACCGCAGTTGGGGCGCCGGGGGCTGTACGACTCGCTCGGCGGGCGCAGTGACGCGCAGCAGGCGCAGATGGCGATGCTGTGGGTGCTGAGCCTCTCCGACGGGGAGCACTCGCTGCTGGACGTCGCCGAGCGGGCCGGGCTGGGGTTCGACTCCGTCGTCGCGGCGGCGGACGCGCTGCACGACGCGGGTCTGATCAAGGCATGACGCCGGCCCGGGGGTTCGTGCGGCGGCTGTCCTGGGGGCTCGCCGACCAGGCGGCCTCCAGCATCAGCAACTTCGCGGTGGGCCTGTACGTGGCGCGCTCGCTGGGGGTGAGCGCGTTCGGCGTGTTCAGCCTCGCGTGGGTGACGTACGGCGTGGTCCTGAACGTCTCGCGGGGGCTCGCCACCGATCCGCTGGTCGTGCGGTTCAGCGGGGTGCCGGAGCCGGCGTGGCGGGGTGCGGTGGCCCGCTCGACGGGGACGGCGCTCGGCGTCGGCGCCGGGCTCGGCGCGGTGTCCGTGGCCGCCGGGCTCGCGCTCGGCGGCGGCGTGGGGCCCGCGTTCGCGTGCCTCGGCGTGATGCTGCCGGGGCTGCTGCTCCAGGACGCGTGGCGGTACGCGTTCTTCGCGGCCGGCGCGGGGCGCAAGGCGTTCGTCAACGACGTCGTGTGGGGTGTCGCGCTGGTCCCGGCGCTGCTGGTCGCGGCCCGGGTGGGGAGCGTGGCCGCGTTCGTGCTGGCCTGGGGCGCGTCGGCCACGGTGGCCGCCGGGTACGGCTACGTCCAGTCCGGCATCCTGCCGCGCGTCGGCCGGGCGCGCGGCTGGCTGCGTGAGCAGCGCGACCTCGGCTACCGGTACCTGGTCGAGAACGTGAGTCTCAGCGGGGCGAGTCAGCTGCGCGCGTACGGGCTCGGCGCGATCGCCGGGGTCGGCGCGGTGGGGGCGGTGCGGC
>NZ_LIRL01000305.1 GCF_001419795.1 Streptomyces niveiscabiei | reverse complement strand
TCAGCCGGTACGCCTCCGCCGCCTGCTCCAGCGGAAACGTCCGCGAGACGTGGACCGAGACGACGCCCTGTTCGGCGAGTTCCGACAGGCGGGTGAGGTCGGCCGTGTCGGGGCGGACCCAGAAGTAGCGACCCCCGTAGCCGAGGACGTCGCCGTCGGCGATGGAGGCGAGGCGGCCGTCACCGCTGAGGACGTTGACGGAGGCCTTGAGGGCGTCGCCGCCGACCGTGTCGAGGGCCGCGTCGACGCCCTCGGGAGCGAGGCCGCGGATGCGGTCGACGAGGCCATCGCCGTACGTCACGGGCTCGCCGCCGAGGGAGCGGACGAAGTCGTGGTTGCGTTCGCTGGCCGTGCCGATGACGCGGCAGCCGAGGTGGTGGGCGATCTGGACGGCGAGGGAGCCCACGCCGCCCGCTGCGGCGTGNNGCGGCGTGCACGAGGACGGTCTCGCCCCGTTTGACGCCGAGGGCGTGGACGAGGCCCTGGTAGGCCGTGAGGCCCGCCAGCGGGAGCCCTGCGGCCTCCTCGAAGGAGAGGTTGCGGGGCTTGCGGGCGAGGGTGCGGACGGGGGCGGCGACGTACTCGGCGAAGGTCCCCCGGGAGAGGAAGTCCTCGCGGACGTACCCGATGACCTCGTCGCCGACGGCGAACTCGGTGACGGAGACGCCCGGCTGGACGACGACGCCGGACACGTCCCAGCCGGGGACGACCGGGAACACCGTGTCGATGATCCCGTCGAGGTACCCCTCGCGGGCCTTCCAGTCGACGGGGTTGACGGCGGCGGCCCGTACCTTGACCAGCACGGAGTCGGGGCCGACCTTGGGCTCGCGGACGTCGCCGTACTCGAACACCTCGGGTCCGCCGTACCGGCTGTAGCTGATGGCCTTCATGGCTCCGACCCTCCGGGCTGGGTGCGCGCCACGCAAGCCGTATGCCCCGATATACGCCATATGGGCCGTTCGCGTGGCAGCCTGAGGGGAGGTAATTCCCCCACACCTCCCGAAGGTGAGCACCATGAGCGTTCTGCACCAGGAACACCCCACGCACCCCCACGCGCACGGCCCGGACTGCGGCCACACGGAGGTCCGGCACGGCGACCACGTCGACTACGCGCACGACGGCCACCTGCACCGCTCGCACGACGGCCACTGGGACGAGTGCGAGCCCGGCGGGCACGTCGCGCACGACGGCCACGACCACCGGCACGACGAGAACTGCGGCCACGCGCGCGTGCAGCACGGCGATCATGTGGACTACGTGCACGACGGGCACCGGCACGCGGAGCACGACGACCACTACGACGATCACTGACGCGTACGCGCGTACGTCCGAAAAACGCTCCTGTACGGCTCCCCGCGCACCCGCGCGGGGAGCCGTACCCCTAGGGTGGCCCCGATCACGTGGGCATCTGGCACTGGACGACATACCGACCGGTCGGCATCATGTGATCCACGTCCACCGTCGCACGCACCCAGGAGTGCCGTATGAGCACCGATCATCCACCCGGGCTCGACCTCGACCGGCTGCGCGTTCTGCTCGACAGAGAGCTGCCCGGCCTGGTCACGGGACCGCTGTCCGGGCAGCTGATCGAGGGCGGGCGCTCGAACCTGACGTACACCGTCTCGGACGGCGCGCGGCGGTGGGTCGTACGGCGGCCCCCGCTGGGGCACGTGCTGGCGACCGCGCACGACATGCGGCGCGAGCACCGGGTGATCGACGCGCTGCACCGCGAGACGGACGTACCCGTGCCGGGGCCGGTGCTGCTGTGCGAGGACGAGGAGGTGCTGGGGGCGCCGTTCTACGTCATGGAGTTCGTCGAGGGGACGCCGTACCGGACCGCCGAGGAGCTCGTGCCGCTGGGCGCCGGGCGGACGCGCGGGGTGATGCTGTCGCTCGTGGACACGCTCGTCGAGCTGCACGGCGTGGACCCCGGCGCGGTCGGGCTCGGGGACTTCGGGCGGCCGGAGGGGTTCCTGGACCGACAGCTGCGGCGCTGGGGCAAGCAGCTGGACGCGTCCCGCAACCGGGACCTCGCGGGGATCGACGAGCTGCACTCCGCGCTCGGCCGCAGCCTGCCCGCCTCGCCCGCGCCCGCGATCGTGCACGGCGACTACCGGCTCGACAACGTCCTCGTCGGGGACGACGACCGGATCCGAGCGGTTCTCGACTGGGAGATGTCCACTCTCGGCGATCCGTTGACCGATCTCGGTCTTCTCGTGATGTACAGCGTGCCGCTGGAGATGCCGGACTCGCCCGTGTCGACGACCGCCGCGGCTCCCGGGCACCCCTCCCCCGCCGAGCTGATCGAGCGCTACGCGCGCGGGTCCGGGCGCGACGTCTCCGACGTGTCCTGGTACACCGCGTTCGCCTGGTTCAAGCTCGCCGTCATCCTCGAAGGCATCCACTACCGCTACACCCTCGGCCAGACGGTCGGGCGCGGCTTCGACCGCATCGGGGAGCTCGTCCCCGTCTTCATCTCGCACGGACTGACCACTCTCCAGGAAGGCTGACCGGCATGGACTTCGCGTTCGACGCGCGCACGGAGGAGCTGCGCGGGCGGCTGCTCGCCTTCATGGACGAGTACGTCTATCCCGCCGAGGAGGTCGCGGAGGCCCAGCGTGCCGCTCTGGCGTCCCCGTGGGACACCCCGGCGGTCGTGGACGACCTCAAGGCCGAAGCGCGCCGACAGGGCCTGTGGAACCTCTTCCTGCCCGATGCCGAGTACGGTGCCGGCCTCACGAATCTCCAGTACGCGCCGCTCGCCGAGATCACCGGGCGTTCGCCGCAGCTCGCGCCGACCGTCCTGAACTGCTCGGCCCCCGACACCGGGAACATGGAGGTCCTCGCGCAGTTCGGGGACGACGCGCAGAAGAAGCAGTGGCTGGAGCCGCTGCTCGCCGGGGAGATCCGGTCCGCGTTCGCCATGACCGAGCCCGAGGTGGCCTCCTCCGACGCCACGAACATCACGACGTTCATCGAGCGCGACGGCGACGAGTACCTCGTCACGGGCCGCAAGTGGTACATCTCCGGGGCCATGAACCCCGACTGCAAGATCTTCATCGTCATGGGGAAGACCGACCCCGACGGGGCCGACATACGGCGTCAGCAGTCGATGATCCTCGTCCCGCGCGACACGCCCGGGGTGACCGTGAAGCGGGCCATGAAGGTCTTCGGGTACGAGGACCACTACCACGGCGGCCACGCGGAGGTGGTCTTCGACCACGCGCGCGTGCCGGTCACCAACCTCATCGGCGAGGAGGGCGGCGGGTTCGCCATCGCGCAGGCGCGGCTCGGCCCCGGGCGCATCCACCACTGCATGCGGCTCATCGGGATGGCCGAGCGGGCCATCGAGCTGATGTGCCGGCGCGCCGTCTCGCGCGAGGCGTTCGGGAAGGCGCTGGCCCAGCAGGGGGTCGTGCACAACTGGATCGCCGACGCGCGCGTGACGGTCGAGCAGCTCCGGCTGCTCGTGCTCAAGACGGCCTGGATGATGGACACCGTCGGCAACCGGGGCGCCCACACGGAGATCCAGTCCATCAAGATCGCGACCCCGCGCGCGGTCGTCGACATCATCGACCGGGCGATCCAGCTGCACGGCGCGGGGGGCCTGAGCCAGGACTTCCTGCTGGCCGAGCTGTACGCGGGCGCGCGCACGCTGATGATCGCGGACGGGCCGGACGAGGTGCACCAGCGGTCGCTGGCCCGGCGGGAGCTGAAGAAGTACGTGTAGGGATGCACGGGTAAGGGGCGGTCACCTGGGTGACCGCCCCTTACTCATGCGCTCCGTCGAGGTCGCAGCGCCCCCCCAGAGGCACAGTGCCGTCAGGGTCGCAGCGCCCTCAGCAGCAGGTCCGCGAGGTGTTCCGCGACCTCCTGCGGGCTCAGCGTCCCGTCCGTGCGGTACCACGTCGGCAGGTGGTGGACCGAGCCGAAGTGGTAGTCGACGACCAGGTCGGCCGGGGTGGCCTTCGAGAAGACGCCCGCCTCCTGGCCCTCTTCCACCAGGGCCCGGAACCGCTCGTGGTAGTGGCGGCGTTCCGAGCGGACCTGCTTGTACTTCTCGGGGCTCAGGTGGTGCATGGAGCGGAAGAAGATCGCGGCGTCGTCGAGGTTCTCGATCGTCGTGACCACCACGTCGGCCGCCGCTCCGCGCAGGCGCTGCTCGATCGGCTCGTCGGCGTTCGCGAACGCGTCGAGGCGCTCCTGCTGGAGGCGCAGCACGCGCGCGTACACCTCGTGGAGGAGGTCGTCCTTGGAGCCGAAGTAGTGGTACAGCGCTCCCTTGGTGACGCCGGCCGCCTCGACGATCTCCTGGACCGAGGTGCGGTCGTAGCCCTGCTCGGCGAAGAGCCGGGTGGCGGCGGCGAGGAGCCGTTGCGGGACGGGGGTGCCGTCGTTGTCCGTCGTTCTGGGCACTGCCGCCACCTGCCTTTCTGGGGACTAATCGTTCTCTGCCGTACGGGAACGCAGTTCCCGACGCAGGATCTTCCCACTTGCCGTCTTGGGCAGCTCGGGCAGGATCTCCACCTGCCTCGGGTACTTGTAGGCGGCCAGTCTCTCCTTGCAGTACGCGGCGAGGTCGTCCGGGGTCGCGTCGGCGCCGGGACGCAGGCTGATGTAGGCGCGCACGGTCTCGCCCCGGTACCCGTCGGGTACCCCCACGACGGCGGCCTCGCGGACGGCGGGGTGCGTGTACAGGACGTCCTCGACCTCGCGCGGCCACACCTTGAACCCGGACGCGTTGATCATGTCCTTCTTGCGGTCGACGACGTACAGCCACCCCTGCTCGTCCATGAACCCGATGTCCCCCGTGCGCAGTTCCCCGCCGGGGAACGTCTCGGCGGTCGCCTCGGGCCGGCGCCAGTACCCGGGTACTACCTGAGGACCACGCACGACGATCTCCCCGTGCTCCCCGAAGGGCACCTCCGCTCCGTCGTCGCCGAGGATGCGGACGACGGTGTCGGGGCCCGGCAGCCCGACGGCGAGGGTGCCGGAGACGGGGTCGACGGGCGCCTCGTGCTGGGGCGGTACGGAGGCGGCGGGCGCCGTGCACTCGGTGAGGCCGTAGCCGTTGCGGATGTACGGCCCGAAGCCGGCCCGGAACCGCTCGACCAGCGCCGGGGGCACCGGCGCGCCGCCCGAGCTGATGTGGACGAAGGAGGAGAAGTGCTCCCGGCTCGCCCCGGGGTGCGCGGCGAGGGCCATGAACGCCGTGGAGGGGCCGACGGTGTAGTGCGGCCGGTGCTCCGTGAACGCGTCCAGGACGACGCCGGGTTCGAAGCGGTACGTCAGGACGAGGGTGCCCGCGCTGTTGAGGCAGGCGCCGAGTTCGCAGACCATGCCGGTGATGTGGAACAGGGGCGCGAGGGCGTAGTACACGGGCGCGTCCGGCAGGTGCAGCCAGGCGCGCTGGCGGTCGGCGTTGGCCATGAGGTTGCCGTGCGTGTTGGTGGCGCCCTTGGGGGTACCGCTCGTACCCGAGGTGTAGCTGATCAGCCCGATGCCGGCCGGGGTGAGGACCCGCCCCGCGGGCGCCTTGCCGCCGCGCCGGGCCACCTCGACGAGGTCGTCGGCGTCGGTGGGGTGCGGCTCGAAGCCCAGTACGCGGGTGTCGTACCGCGTCTGGAAGTCCAGTTCGCTCGCGGTCAGCGCGAACCGGACCGGCGAGTCGGCCGCCGTAGCTCTCAGGTACGAGTCCCAGGCGCGCTCCGTGCAGATCAGCGCGGCGGCCTCGGCGTCCCGCAGGACGTGGGCGACCTCGCCCGACTTGTACATGGGGTTGACGGGTACGACGATCGCGCCCGCCTTCCAGGCGCCGAGGAGCGCGAGGACGAAGTGGGGGGAGTTCTGGAGGATGACGGCGATGCGGTCGCCCTGGGTGATGCCCCGGTCGGCCAGGTACCCCGCCACGGAGTCGGTGAGGGCGTCGGTCTCGGCGTACGTGAGGCGTCCGTCGAAGTAGGTGAGGAAGGTGCGGTCGGGGGTCGTGCGTACCGCCTCGCGCAGGGCGTCGACCATCGAGTCCAGCGGGGTGACCGGGGCGCGCTGGACGTCGTCCAGGAGGGCGGTCCAGGGCTTGTCGGCGTACGTCGTCACCGGGCCGCCTCCCACTTGCGCTGGAGGCGGTTCATGGTCGCGAGCCAGCCGTCGGGGTCGGTCGCGCGGCCCTGGTAGTACCCGGCTACCTCCGGGTGCGGGAGGATCAGGAAGCGGTCGTCCTCGATGCCCCGCATGAGGGCCTCCGCTACGTCCGGGGGATCGATCGCGGTCGGCTTGAGCACCAGGTCTCCGGCGCTGCCCGACTCCTCCAGCATGTCGGTGCGTACGCCCTGGGGGCAGATCGCGTGGACCTTGAGGCCCCGGTGGCGATACGTCAGGGAGAGCCACTCGGCGAAGGCGTACGCGCCGTGTTTGGTGACGCTGTAGGGGGCCGCGCCGATCATCGTGAGCAGGCCCGCCGCCGACACCGTCGACACGAAGCGGCCCTCGCCGCGCTCCAGCCACTGAGGAAGCAGGGCCTGGGCCGCGCGGACGTGTGCCATGACGTTGACGTCCCAGGCCAGGGCCCAGACGGCCTCCCCCGCCGACTCCGAGCCGCCCGAGCCGACGCCGGCGTTCGCGCAGTACACGTCCACCCGGCCGCCGAGTGCCTCGCGGGCCTCGTCCACGACGACCGAGGCGTCCCCCGCGACCGCGACCGCGCCGATCTCGTCCGCCACGGCCTTCGCCCTCGCGCCGTCCAGGTCGTTGACGACGACGCGTGCGCCCTCGGCGGCGAAACGGCGGGCCAGTGCCGCGCCGATGCCTCCTCCGCCTCCGGTCACGACAACTCCGGCACCTCGAACGGCTTCCACCATCGGGTCTCCTTCGACACGACACGTGCGGCTCGGAACGCGTACAGACTAACCAGTCGGTATGTGAGGGGGAAGGGGGGTCGGGAGCGGTGCGGCCCGGTGGGCGGTGCGGGGGTAGCTCCGCTGGAGTACCGGGCGTAGTGCGTGACGTATGGCCAAGTTCCACCGTTGGCAGGACACTGCGCCCACATCACTCCGGGGGACGGAGGCCGTGATGGCCGGACCCGCAATGACTGTTTCTCCCTACTGGCAGCTCACCTTCGACGCGGACGGGGATGTCGACCCCGGCGAGCGTGATCGGCTGACGGCCGAGGCCGGGGCCCGGAAGGTCCGGGACCTCGTGTTCTTCTCGCACGGCTGGAACAACGACCGGTCCCGTGCGACCGCGCTCTACCGGGCCTTCTTCGCGCCCTTCCCGCAGCTCGCGCCGGACGCGAAGCTCGGGTACGTGGGTGTCATGTGGCCGTCGATGCGGTTCTGCGACGAACCCATCCCCGATTTCCCACACTTGACGGCCGGTCAGGAAGGGTGCCTGGACGGCGACACCAGGAGCGCCCTCCTGGAGACCTTCCCCGGCAAGGCGGCCACCGTCGAGCGCATCGCCCTGCTGCTCGACCAACGCCCGCCCGACGACGCCGGGTTGGCGGAGTTCGGGGAGCTGGTGGGGCGGCTCGTGGACGCCGTGCCGGCGAGGTGCGTGACGGACACGCCGGACGAGGGGGTGCCCGCGATGCTCTCGGAGTCGGCGGCGGAGATGTGCGCGGAGTTCGCCGAGGCGCTCCAAGAGGAGGACGGGGCACGGGAGTTCTCGCTGCCGAACCCCTGGGACGGCGCCAAGGAGCTGCTGCGGCAGGCGACGTACTACGCGATGAAGCGCCGGGCCGGGACGGTCGGCGAGCGCGGACTCGGGCCGTTCCTCGGCACGTTGGCGGCGGCCGTACCCGGCGTCCGGGTCCACCTGGTCGGGCACAGCTTCGGCGGCCGGCTGGTGTCGTTCGCGCTGGGCGGCCTCGCCCCCGGCGTGCGTTCGGTGAAGTCCGTGACGCTGCTCCAAGGGGCGTTCTCCCACTACGCGTTCGCGGCGAAGCTGCCGCACGACCAGGGCGCGTGCGGGGCGTTGCAAGGCAAACAGGCCCGGATCGACGGGCCGTTGGCGTGCTGCTACTCCTCGTACGACCAGGCGCTCGGGACGATGTACCCGCTGGCCTCGCGGATGGCGGGGGACGCGCGCGGGGCGGTCGGGGAACTGCTGGGCGAGAAGTGGGGCGCCATCGGGCACAACGGGGTCCAAGCGGTGCCGGGGACAAGGGCGTTGACTCTCGCGGACGCGCTGCGGGGGCCGTTCCCGGCGTCCGGGTGCGTCAACGTGGACGCGGCGGCCGTCGTCCGCAGGGGCGGTCCCCCGTCGGGCGCGCACAGCGACATCGTGCACCCAGAGCTGGCCAGGGTGGTCCTGGCGGCGGGGCGGATCGGCTGAGGGGCGGGCGGGGCCGGGTACCCGAAGGTGAACCCGGCCCCGCCGTACGGCACTTACCGGCGTACGGCACTCACCGGTCGGCGCTCACCGGTGTGACGTGAACTCCACCACCTGCTGGTAGGTGGGCCGGTTCTGCCAGCTGATGTTGTAGTGCTTGATGCCTCCGAGGGGGCGCTGGAAGATCGAGTCGGCGCACCACTGGTTGCCGGCCGCGCACAGGGCGTCGCCGGGGTAGACCTGGGCGGCGGTCTTGCCCGCCGCGGTCTTCAGGGTGCTGATGAGGGTGTCGCGGCAGGCGGTCAGGACGCCGCCCCCGCAGTACTTCCGGGCCAGCGGGTCCTGGACGCTCTCACCGAGGACCGACCTGATGTCCTTGTCGACGTAGCTCCACCACCCGTACTGGAAGGAGCTGCCCGCGTGCGAGCCGGTCGGGCCGTGGGCCGCCGAAGGCGCCTCGTCCACGGGGAGGTTGGTGGTGATGGCGTTGAACAGGCCGCTGCCGAGGCCGGGTTGGAACTCGGCCTGCACGAGGAGCGGCCACCACGCGTCGAGGATGCGGACCGCGTCGGCGTCGGCGTACGTCTTGGAGCCGGCCGAAGTCTCCGTGCGCTTACCGCCGTTGGCGAGCCAGGTCTGGAGCTTGGTGACCGCGGCGGCGGCCGTCGGGTCGGTCACCGCGGAGCTGTTGACGACCTTGAGGAGGTCGGGGAGGACGTCCTCGGCGCGCAGGTCGGCGAGGGCCGCGTCCGCCATCGCCTTGGTGAGGGAGGCACGGGTGACGCCGCCCGCCGCGACGAGCTTCTTCACGCGGGTCTCCAGCAGGTTGCCGCGGTGCACCGAGCCCTCGCCCCAGGGGGCGCTGGTGTAGTCCTTGGCCTGCTTGTTGTTCCAGGAGATGTAGTAGTCCTGGTCGACGGACTGCGGGTGCTGCGAAGAGGGCGTGTAGTCGGCGGTGTTGGTGGTGGGGTTCCAGTTCTTCCAGTCGTACGCCGCCTGCGCCCAGACCGGGAACTCGGCGTCGACGCCGCTCCCGCGGACCGGGTTGTCGCCGGAGTTGTAGTACGCGGTGTGCTGGGAGTCGGCGTAGAACCAGTTGAAGGTGTAATTGATGTGCTGGACAGCCTCCTTGAAGGTGTCCGGGCCCTTCACGAAGCCGGGGTCGTTGAGCATCTGGAAGCCGATGATCGAGTCGGCCTCGTGCAGGTAGGAGGAGCGCAGGGTCGTGTAGGCGACCTTCTTGCCGCCGACGGTCGCGCGGTGGGTGACGGGACCGTACTTCGTACGCCACACGCGCATCGTGTACGAGCCGGCGGCGGTGCCGTCGGCGGTCGTCGGCTTCCACGCGTTCTTCTGCTCGACCTTGTCCATGGCCGTACAACTGCCGTGGTACAGGTAGTGGTAGTCGTCCTGGCAGAGTTCGACGGCGTACGTGTCGATGATGTCCTGGCCGGACGTCGTGGCACTCCAGGCGTAGTCCTGGCCCCTCCCGAGTTCTACGTACATGGAGAGACCTGCGAACGACGCGCCACGGGCGCTGATTCCGGGACCCTGGATCTCCTGGAGAAGGAGGAGCTGTGGGGCGAAGTAGCCGGTCTGGGGGCCGAAGACGGCGACGGGGTGGCCGCTGGCGGTGTGCGCGCCGCTGACGACGAGGGCGTTGGACATGCCGCGCTTGGCGGAGGTCGTCGCGGCGGCAGCGGCGGAGGCGGCGGGGCCTCCGGTGCCGGTCGCGTCGTAGATCAGCGGTTCGGCGGCGACCGTACCCGCGTCGGGGAGCGCCGCGCCCTGGGGGTTCGCGGGCTTCGTGGCGTACGGGAAGCTCTCGCCGTTGTGGACGGTGAGGACGGCCTCGGCGTCGTTGCGCTGGCGGAAGGACTCCCAGACCTTGGTGCCCTCGGTGACGCCGTACTGCTCCTGCGCGGCGAGCAGGGAGATCGCGTTGTTGACCTCGCCGCCGCCCCCGGAGCCGAAGAGGGCGCCGATGACGGACGCGAGCGCCACCATGTCGGTGATCTTGAAGTGGTCGATCGTGCCGGCGTTGGTGATCGAGTCCTTGTGCCCGGTGAGGACGTACTCGCCGGGGAAGTAGCGCCCGCTGTCGGAGGCGTCGATGTAGGCGTTGATGCCGTCGAGGTAGGCGTTCACGTCGGCGAGGGCCTGCTGCCCGCGCGCCCCGCTGGTGGCGACGGCGTTGTCGATCTGCGCCTGGAGATCGGCCTCGGTGTAGGGGGCGTTGCGCCAGAACTGCTGCTCAAGGCCCTGGTTGGAGGGGTCGCCGCCGGCGAATCCGGTGAGCTGGCCGCGGCCGACGTGGCGGAAGACGTCCATCAGCCACAGCCGGTCCTGGGCCGCCGCGTACCCGGCGCCGAACTCGGTGCCGTACCGGGTGGTGCCGGTGATGTGCGGGACGCCGGTCTTCTTGTCGCGGACGATCTTGACGTCGGTGCGGCCGGCCGGCTGGAGGGTCGAGGCGACCTGGCCCGCGGGCACGCCGAACGACGCGTCGTTGAAGAAGGTGTTGATGGTGGCGTTGGTGAGGGCGGGGTAGCCCTTGGCCAGGTTGTTGTACGGGCCGAGCTGGTCCTCGGCGTGCTCGGGCTGGGTACCGAAGGCCTGGTTGAGGATGATCTGCGCGAGGGTCGCGTTGCCGTTCTGGCCGGGCGGCAGGATGTCGGAGCACTGTCCGCCGCAGTAGTCGTTCGGTTCGGCCGCCTCGGCGGTGGCGACCTGGGTGAGTGGGGACAACAGACCGGCGAGGAGCGCGCATACGGTCGCGCTCTTCAGGAACCCGGGGAATCTGCCGGGAGTTCTCAGTCTGTCGAGGGGAGTTCGCCGTGGCATGTGCAGCTCCTAGCGACGGGGGTGGCCGGAAGGTTACCGCCGGTATCCCCGGGATTGAAGATGAACATGCGTCAAGTTTTTCCCGGCTTCTCACCTCGACGGGAACTGTCCTGAAATCGGATGGAGCCGAATCGAGAGTCGATACGTCTATTCGACGACGTCGCGCGAGTTCGGCGCGGCGGCGCCGAAGTGACCGAAGTACAGGTGCAGGTGTGACGGAGGTGCAAGGCGATGGCAGGTTTCCGGAGTCTGGCGAGACAGGCGCGCGATCCGCGCAGCGATCTGGCGCTGCGGCGCTACTCGCTGCGCAAGTGCCTTGAGCGGTTCGCCCCTTACGGGCACAGGGCGACCTGGGACCACCTCTCCTCGCGGGCCGGGTTCGGCCCCGAGGACCGCTCTCCCGACCCGGCGCGGCTCGTGGCCGCACTGGAGGAGCTGGAGGAGGCGCGGACGGTGTGGCTGGCGTACGAGGCGGGTTTCGCCGAACGGCGCAGGAAAGAGAAGCACGACGGACTGCGCAGGCCCGGCAGTTTCGACGACTGGCACCGGCTGACCTGGGGCGGGTTCGGCGTGGCGTGGTGCGACGACCCGCGGCTCCACCCCCGTGAGCCGCTGGCCGAGGTACTGCGCCGGCTGATCGCCGCGCTGGAGCGGGAACCGGGCGAGAGTTGCCCGGTGTGCGGTGGTGAACGGCTCCTGTGGAAGTACGACCTCGACCACGAGCCGTCGGCGGGACCGGTCTGCACGGACTGCGGCATATTGGTCCCGCGTCCGGTCCTCACGCCGGAGGCGCTGGCGTTCGCGCGCCGGGGACGGTTGCTGGTGTCGGCGTAGTGCCCGAGTGATACCCGAGAGGGAGGCGGGGGTGCGACGGGGATGCCGCACCCCCCTGATTCGGCGCGACGCCGGTTCAGTACGGTGCCGGTTCAGTACGGTGCCGGTTCAGTACGGTGCCGGTTCAGTACGGTGCCGGTTCGGCGCGACGCCGGTACTACCCGGGTACTACCGGTGTACTACCGGTGGGTCACGCCGACTTCCACGCCACCGAGAACGCCCCGCTGGACAGCGAGCCCGGCTGCGCGCGGACCGTACCGCTGCTGTTGGTCATCGTGATCTCGTCGGGCGATGCGTTGTCCAGCGCGGAGCCGTTGGCCTTCGCGCCCGTGAAGCCGACGCTGCCGAAGTTCGCCAGCTTGGCGAGAGAGCCGTCGACCTCGGGCGCCTCGGCGATGACCTCGGCGGAGGCGTTCTGGAAGTCGGAGGAGCCCGCGTCGGTCTGGGACTTCGTCCACCCCTGGGTGGAGTCCTTCAGGGTCATCGTGAAGTCGCTGCCGTTGTAGGTCACGGTCGCGGTCAGCTTGTCGCCGCCCTTGACGGTGACGTCGTCCCACGCCGTCGAGGCCGCCGGCAGGACCTCCCACCAGGCGCCGTACACGGCCCGGCCGTTGATGCAGTCGGCCTCGGTACCGGTCTGCTCCAGCGCGTCGTTGCCGTCGCCGTCGAGGCCGACCCAGAACGAGGAGTACGTGGTGGCCGAACCGCAGGTGACCGTCGGCTGGGTCCAGGAGGTGGTGACGGAGGTGAAGGCGCCGGAGGAGCCGGTGGCCGCGTACCCGGACCAGTTCGTGGACGTCTCCGAGGCGTTGACCTTGCCGGAGTGCTTCAGCGCGCCGTGCAGGGCGTGGTTCTCGTGGCGCTCGATGGACTGGGTGAGCCGACCCGTCGCCTGCGCGGCGGTGGTCTGCGTCGCCGCGAGCGCCGGGGTGGCGAGGGCGGCGGTGAGGGTGCCTGCGGCGAGGACGGCGAGGCTCGCGGACCTGATGCTGGACATGAACTCTCCATGTTTCCGGGGGAGGTGGGGGGACATGCGGCGGTGGTCAGCAGCTTCCGCGAGCCCTCATGGGCATGGCAAGAAGTCCGAGTGCGTTCAGTCCTGCGGGAATTGACGGGCAATACGACCGAAACGGCGACCAGGAGAAGGTTTTAGATTCGGGCGGTTTCGATCAAACAAGCGGAAACTTTGATCAAACATCCGGACGGCGGTCTTCCGCTCCGCGGTGCGCCCGGGCGGAGACTGGGGGATGCACGGGGAGAGACCGTTCCACGAGGAGCTGCGGGCCGCCATCGCCGCCAGCGGCCTGAGCCTGGACCGGATCCACGAGCGGCTGCGGCTGCGCGGGGTCCCGGTCTCCGCGGCGACCCTCAGCTCCTGGCAGTCGGGCCGCCACCAGCCCGAACGGCGGCGCTCCCTCTCGGCGTTGGCGGTCCTGGAGGACGTCCTGTCGCTGCCGCCCGCCAGCCTCAGCGCGCGGCTGGCCCCGCCCCGGCCGCGTGGCCGGTGGCTGCCGCCAGGCGACGGGCTCCCCTCGCTCGACCGGGCCTGGCCGCTCGGGGACGCCCGGGACGCCGTCGACGTCCGGTGGGACTCCTCGCTGACGCGGCTCAGCTGCCACAACCGGGCCGAGGTCGACGGGCAGCGGCGGCTGCGGTCGCTGTCCAGCCGGCGGCTGCTGCGCGCGGAAGCCGACGGGGCGGACCGGTGGATCGCCCTCTACCGGCTCGACTCCCCCGGGCCGCTCCCCCTCGTCCGGCTCGCCGAACCCCTGCGGCTCGGGACCGTCGTCGAACTCCCCGAGGAGGGGCTGATCGTCGCCGAGATGCTCTTCGAACGGCCGCTCGCGCGAGGGGAGACGGTCATCGTGGACTACACCGTCGAGCACCGGGAGCCCCGGCCGGTGACCCGGCACATCGAGACGGCCATCCATGTCCCCATGCGGGAGCACCTGTTGGAGGTGCGGTTCGATCCGCGGGCCCTGCCGTACGCCTGCTACTCCTATAGGACCACGGGACTTGAGGGGGACGGCAGGGGCGCGCGGTTCCGGCGGGAGCAGCGGCTGCGGGTGGACGCGGCGGGGGTGGTGCACGCGGTGGCGCTGGGGGCCGGGGAGTGCCGGTTCGGGATCCGGTGGGTGTGGGGGTGAAGTGGGGTTCGGGCGAAGGCCGTTGAACGTAGCAGGCCGAAATCCGGTCGCTCCACCCCATTCCCGCAAGGACAGTTGGGGCCGATGAAACCGCATCCGTAGGAGCACCCCATGTCGACGCTGCGCGTCACCGCCGAAGTCCTGACCGTCCACGAGCATCCGAACGCCGACGCCCTTGAGCTGGCCCAGGTGGGCCTGTATCGCGCGGTCGTCGCCAAGGGGGCGTACCGGACCGGGGACTTCGCCGTGTACATCCCCGAACAGGCCGTGCTTCCGGTCGGGTTGATCGAGGAGCTGGGGCTGACCGGGCGGCTCGCGGGCGGGAAGGCGGACCGGGTCAAGGCGGTACGGCTGCGCGGGGAGCTGTCGCAGGGGATCGTGTGCCGGCCCCGCGCGCTGGCGGGGGTCGACCTGGCGCGGGCCGCCGCCGAGGGGGCCGACTTCTCCGCGGCGCTGGGCATCACCAAGTGGGTGCCGCCGATCCCGCCGACGATGAGCGGGGACGTGGAGCCGGCGCCCGACCTTGTCCCCTGGGTGGACATCGAGAACATCCAGCGCTACCCGGACGTCTTCACGCCCGGAGAGGCCGTGGTCCTCACGGAGAAGCTGCACGGCTCGGCCTGCCTGCTGACGTACGTCGCCGACGAGGAGCGCGTGTACGTCTCCTCCAAGGGGTTCGGCGCCAGGTCCCTGGCTCTCAAGGAGGACCCGCGCAACCTGTACTGGAGAGCCGTACGCGGTCACGGTGTCCCCGAGGCCGCCGCCCGGCTCGCCGCGCGGCTGGGCGCCCGGCGGGTGGGGATCTTCGGGGAGGTGTACGGGGAGGGCGTGCAGGATCTGTCGTACGGGGCGGACGGGCGGCGCGAGTCCCTCGGGTACGCGGTGTTCGACGTGGCCGCTGAGGTCGACGGGGTCGTGCGGTGGCTGGACGCGGGGGCGGTGCTGGAGGGCGAACTGCCCCTCGTACCGCGGCTGTTCGAGGGCCCGTACGACCCGGGCCGGGTGCTGGCGCTGGCGACCGGCCGGGAGACGGTGTCCGGGAGGGCACTGCATCTCCGCGAGGGGGTCGTGATCCGGCCCGCCGTCGAGAGGTACAGCCCTGTGGTCGGGGGGCGGGCCATCGCGAAGGCGGTGAGTCCGGCGTATCTGACGCGGAAGGGTGGGACGGAGTACGAGTGAGGGACGCCGGGCGGGGCTTCGGGGGTACGTCCGGGGAGGTAGTACCCCCCTACCCCTCCCGGTGTTCCACCACCAGCCGGGAGCCGGTGAGGCGGTTGCCGAAGACGTCGTCGGGGTTGGACAGGACGCAGGTGTCGAGGGAGAGGCAGCCGCAGCCGATGCAGTCCGTGAGGTGGTCGCGCAGGCGGTTCAACTGCTTGATGCGCTCGTCCAGTTCGGAGCGCCACGCCTTCGACAGCCGGGCCCAGTCCTCCCGCGTCGGCGTCCGCTCCTCCGGCAGCTGGGCGAGCGCCTCCCTGATCGTCGCGAGCGGTATGCCGACCCGCTGGGCGGCCCGCACGAACGCCACGCGCCGCAGGGTGTCACGGCCGTACCGGCGCTGGTTCCCGGAGGTGCGGCGGCTGGCGATCAGCCCCTTGGCCTCGTAGAAGTGCAGCGCGGACACGGCGACACCACTGCGCGCCGACAACTGGCCGACGGTCAGCTCTTGGACGTTCTCGTGGATCTGGGGCACACGTCCAGCCTAGTGGGGCGATCGCGCCTGATCCGGTCCGTTGACAGGGTCTCCCCGACCGACCATGCTAAGCAGTTGCTTAGATATCGGGACTTCGCAGCGAGAGGCCGGGACCATGGCAGAGCCGAGGATCTTCACGTCCGCCGACGAGCTCAAGGCGGCGGTGGGCGAGCAGTTGGGGTACAGCGACTGGGTGGAGGTCGACCAGAAGCGGATCGACCTGTTCGCCGAGGCCACCGGGGACCACCAGTGGATCCACGTCGACCCCGAGAAGGCGGCGGCCGGGCCGTTCGGCACGACCATCGCGCACGGGTACCTGACGCTGTCGCTGCTGCCGCTGTTCGGGCCCCAGCTCATCCAGGTCGACGGCGTGAAGATGGGCGTCAACTACGGGACGAACAAAGTCCGTTTCCCCGCGCCCGTCCCGGTCGGCTCCCGGCTGCGCGCCACCGCGCGGATCAGCTCCGTCGAGGACGTCCAGGGCGGGGTGCAGATCGCCCTCGCGTTCACGGTGGAGCGCGAGGGCGGCGACAAGCCGGTGTGCGCGGCGGAGTCGGTGTCGCGGTACTACCTCTAGAGAGCTACCCCCGGAGGGCTACTTCGGTGCCCCCACCATCCGCAGTACGAGGTCGGCGTACAGCTCGCCGACCTCCTCCGGCGTCCGCGTCCCGTTCACGTTGAACCAGCGGGCGACGTCCACGCACAGGGAGAGGATCGCGAGCGTCGTCCCGCGTACGTCGATGACGTCGAACTCCCCCGAGGCGACCCCGTCGTCGAGGATGCCGCTCACCTCGGCGTTGACCTCGCGGCGCAGGGCGACGATCTCGGCGCGGGCGTCGGGGCCGAGCGCGTCGAGCTCGTACTGGACGACCCGGGCCGTCGTGCGCCGTACCGCGTGCCAGCGGACGAAGGAGCTGACCGCGTCGGCGAGGCGGTCGGCGGCGCTGCCCTCGCGGCGGGCCGCGGTGCGCAGGATGCCGAGCGCCTTGTCGTGGCCGATGCGGCTGATCCGGTGGAGGAGCTCCTCCTTGGTCTTGTAGTGGATGTAGAGCGCGGCCGGGCTCATGCCGGCGCGGCTCGCGATGTCCCGGGTGGTGGTGGCGTGGTAGCCGCGCTCGGCGAACGCCTCGACCGCGGCGACGAGCAGACGCCGGGCCGCGTCGGGCGTGACCTCTTCCCACGGCTCGGCCTCGCCGCCGATCGTGTCCTGCGCCGTACTCATCGCTCACCGACCCTTCTCACAGACAGTCGCCCCACCATACCGCCGAAGGTGAGCGGGCGCTTAGCCGGGCCGGTCGGGGCGGTGCCCACGCGCGGAGTCTGCCCGCGCTCAGAGCTTCTCGAACGGGTCGTGCTCGGCGAGGAGCTTCTCCAGGCGGGCCTGGTCCACGCGGCCGACGATGGTGCTGGCCTCCTGGCGGTCGCGGATCACCTTGGCGAGGGTGAAGCAGGACGTCACCAGGTAGAGGACGGCGATCGCGAGGAAGGCACGGACCCAGGCGTCGGCGCTGAGCTGGTAGATGCCGACGGCGGTGGCCGCCATGGCGACGGCGAAGGAGGCCACCGCCTGGCCGTAGAAGGCGGCGGTGCTCTGCTGCTTGGGTGTGTCACTCATGGGGACGAGTCTCGGCGGACGTGGCCCGCGCCACATCCGCCGTCGTACTCAGGAGGTACTCAACCGAGGGAGACCTGAGGGGGACCTGAGAGGGGCCTCAGAAGGCCGACACCCCGGTCAGTGCCCGCCCGATCACCAGTTTCTGGATCTGGCTCGTCCCCTCGTACAACGTCATCACGCGCGCGTCCCGCAGCAGCTTGCCCACCGGGTACTCGTCGATGTACCCGTATCCCCCGAACACCTGGAGCGCGTTGTTCGCGGCGCGTACGGCGGCCTCGGAGGCGAAGAGCTTCGCCTTGGACGCCTCGGTGGCGAACGGCAGCCCCCGGTCGACGAGATCGGCGACGCGCCAGGTCAGCAGGCGGGCGGCGTCGACGTCGACCGCGATGTCGGTGAGCAGCTCCTGCACGAGCTGGCGGCCCGCGATCGGCGTACCGAACTGCTCGCGCTCCCCCGCGTACCCGACGGCCGCGTCCAGCGCGGCCTGCGCGATCCCGACGCAGCCGGCCGCGACGGACATCCGCCCCTTGGCCAGCGCCGACATCGCGACGGAGAACCCCTTGCCCTCCTCGCCGACCAGCGCGGACGCGGGAACGCGGACGTCCTCGAAGACCAGCTCGGCGGTGGCCTGGCCGCGCAGCCCGAGCTTGCCGTGGATCGTGCGGCGGGTGAGGCCGGGGGTGTCGGTGGGGACGAGGAACGCGGAGACGCCGCGATGGCCGGGCGCGTCGGTGGAGCGCGCGAAGAGCAGGACGACGTCGGCCCACGTCCCGTTCGTGATGAACATCTTGGCCCCGTTGACGACGTACTCGTCACCCTCACGTACGGCCCGGGTGACGAGGTTGCCCGCGTCGGAGCCGGTGCCGGGTTCCGTCAGCCCGAAACACCCCAGGTATGCCCCGGACGTCAGACCTGGGAGCCACTCCCGCTTCTGCTCCTCGCTCCCCCACGCGGCGATCGTCTTGGCGACGAGGCCGAGGGAGACGGAGACGATGCCGCGCACCGAGGAGTCGCCGCGCCCCAGTTCCTCGGTGACCAGGCAGTACGCGAGGTGATCGCCGCCCGAGCCGCCGTACTCCTCGTCGATCGTGAGGCCGAGGAAGCCGACCTCGCCGAGTTTCTTGACGATGCCCCGGTCGACGGCCTCGGCGCGGTCCCAGTCGCGGACGTGCGGGGTGATCTCGCGGGCGACGAAGTCCCGGGCCAGGCGCTGGACGGCGGTCTGTTCCTCGGTGAGTTCCAGGTTCACGGTGCCGCTCCCCGATCTGTCCGGCAGTTCTGGGCACCAGTTCCGGTTCCTGTTCGGTTCCGGCACCGGTTAACTACCACTGCTAGTTTTCTGGCGCAGCCCTACTATGAACGCCATGGCCCGACCGCACAAGCCCTTGCTGAGCACCGAACGGATCGTCGCCGCGGCCGGGGAGCTGATCGACGCGGAGGGGCTCGCCGCGCTCTCGACGCGCCGGCTCGCCGCCGAACTCGGCGTCAGCGGGCCCTCGTTGTACAACCACTTCCGCACCAAGGACGAGATCGTGGAGGCGGTCGCGGACGCGGTGAGCGCGCGGGTCGACCTGTCGATGTTCGAGGACGGCCGCGACTGGCGCACCGCGCTGCACGACTGGGCGACGTCGTACCGGGCTGCCCTGAGGGACCACCCCAACATCGTCCCCGTACTCGCCCAGGGCCCCGGTCGTAGACCTGCGGGACTACGCGTCGCCGACGCGGTGTACGGCGCGATGGTCCGGGCCGGGTGGCCCGCCGCGCAGGCGACGTCCGTCGGGGCGCTGATGCGGTACTTCGTGATGGGGTCGGCGCTGGGGTCGTTCGCGGGCGGGTTCGTGCAGGACCGCGGCGCGTACGACCCCGCCGACTACCCCCACCTCGGCCAGGCGCACTTGCTGGCCGAGCAGCAGGAGAAGGTGGACGAGCGGGCCTTCGAGACGGGGCTGACGGCTCTGCTCGACGGCCTGGAAGGGCAGTTCGGCCGGCTCAGCGCGAACGGGCCCGGTCCGCAAGGACCTTGATGGAGACCAGGGCGATCAGCGCGAGGCCGATGATGTACGCCGAGACCGACATCGACGTACCCGTCGTCTCCAGGAGCAGCACCATCACGAACGGCGCGAGTCCGCCGCCGGCGACCGCCGCGATCTGGTAGCCCAGCGAGGCTCCCGTGTAGCGCATCTCCGGGGTGAACAGCTCGGCGAACAGGGCGGCTTGGGGGCCGTACATGATGCTGAGGAAGCAGCCGGCGACGAAGGTCGAGACGGCCAGCCACAGCAGTGAGCCGGTGTCGATGAGGAGGAACATCGGTACGGCCCACAGGGCGATGCCGGCCGCGCCGAGCGCGTAGATCCTGATGCGGCCGACCTTGTCGGAGAGGGCGGCGGAGGCGGGGATCAGGACGAGTTGGGTGAGGCTGACGCAGAGGGAGACCGTCAGGACGGCGCTCCGCTTCATGTCGAGGTCACGGGTCGTGTAGTCGAGGACGCCGGTGATCAGGATGTAGAACGTCGCGGTGTTCACGGCGAAGGAGCCGCCGGCGAGGAACACCGTGCCGAGGTGGTGGCGCAGGACCGTGCGCAGCGGGGAGCCCTGCTCGGACTGCTCCTTCTTCGCCAACTCCTGTTCCGCCGCGCGGAATTCGGGGGTCTCCTCGACGTGGCGGTGGATGTACCAGGCGAGGCCGAGGACGAACAGCCCGATGACGAACGGGATGCGCCAGCCCCACGCCTCGAACGAGCTCTCGCTCGTGAAGGCGCCGGCCAGCAGGAAGACGGAGTTCGCGCTCACCACGCCGATGGGGACGCCGAGTTGGACGAAGCTGCCGTAGATGCCGCGCTTGCCCTCCGGCGCGTACTCGGTCGCCAGCAGCATCGCGCCGCCCCACTGGGCGCCGACGGCGATGCCCTGCACGACGCGCAGCAGCACCAGCAGGATCGGCGCGGCCACGCCGATCGTGTCGTACGTCGGGAGCAGCCCGATAGCGGTCGTGGCGACCCCCATCAGGGTCAGCGCCAGGACCAGCATCGGCTTGCGGCCCCGCTTGTCACCCAGCTGACCGGCGACGATCCCGCCGATCGGGCGGGCCAGGAAGCCGACGGCGAACGTCGCGAACGCGGCGAGGATCCCGGCGGTGGAACTCCCCGACGGGAAGTAGAGGTCTCCGAGCACCAGAGCGGCGGCGATCCCGAAGACGAAGTAGTCGTACCACTCCACGGCCGAAGCGAGCGCGGCAGCCGTGGCGACCCTGCGGTGGGACGCCGGGCGGGTAGGGGTGGTACGGGGGTGAGCGGTGGGGAACGTGTCCATGCGTGCACACTCCGGGGGGTGCGGGGGACGTTCCCGGGAACATACTGACCGGACGGTATGGGGTCAACGGGGTGAACGAGAAACGGGGCGGGCGACCTGTTCGGGGG
>NZ_LIRL01000304.1:204-3799 GCF_001419795.1 Streptomyces niveiscabiei | reverse complement strand
GCCGCCCCCTCGCCGGCGAGAACGCCCTGCGCGCCGAGGCGCGATCCCTGGTCGCCGCCGGCGCGGACGTCCCCCGCCCCGCCGAGTGGACCGGCTACCGCCTCGTCCCCACCGCCGTCGAGTTCTGGTACGGCAGCCCCGACCGCCTCCACCGGCGCCTGCGCTACGACCGTCCCGGCACCGGCACGGGCACCTGGACGCACGAACGCCTCCAGCCCTGAGCCGCTCCGGCGTCGCCCCGGGGCAACGCCGGTCAACACCGGTCAGCCGGCGGGTAGTTCACGTACCCCGTCAGTCCCGCCGGACCAGGAACCGCTGGTCCGCCGAGTCCCCGCACCGCCGTTCCGACGCCTCCGCGCCCTCCTTCGCGTCGGCGACCCCGATGCACCGCCCACTGCTCACCACCCGGAACCGGAAGGCGTCCCCGACCGCCTCCAGCCGCAACAGCGTGCCCTGCGAACAGTCGTTACGGGGCTCCAACATCCCTTTCCCCGGGCCGGAGTTCATGACCGTGAGGCACCCCCGCCCCTCCTGCGGATGATGCCACTGGACGCGGTACAGGTTCTCCCCGGCCGGTTCGAGATACGTACGCGGTACGGTCGCCTGCGCGCACGGCAACTGCACCGCGACGGCGTTGGGGTACGCGCCCGCCCGGTCGCGCCCGTCGGTGAGGCAGAGCTCCGGCGTCCGGGCGGGCCGGATGGTGACCCACCCGCTCAGCGCCGCCGCCCGCGCGTCCCCGGAACCGCCGTTGTCGTCGTTGTCGTCGCCGAGCAGCCACCACAGCCCCAGCCCGAGCAACGGGAGCACGCACACGGCGACGAGGACGCCCGTACGCACTGTGAACCGGCGGGGTGTGGGCCCCGAGGACAACTCCTCGGCGCCTGCGCCCGGTTCAGCGTCGACCGGCGCGACGGCTCCCGAAGCGATCCGCTCCCGCGCCTCCAGCCACACCCCCACCCGCTCCCCGTCCCCGCACGCCCTGACGAACGCGGCGACCACATCGGGCCGGGGCAGGTTCGCGCGCCCCAGCACATCGGCCAGCGTGCTGCGCGCCAGCACGTCCCCGTTGCGGGCCGCCTTCACCTCCAACTCCCGGTAGGTCAGCCCCGACCGCTCCTTCAACAGCCGCATCACCGCGACGAATTCGGCCGCATCCCGGGCTTCGTACGGCGACACATCCCCCATGTCTCTCATGAACGTCATCCTGCTGCGCCCCCGCGACTGCGGCCTGATCCGCCGGACAGGCCCTAGGCGACGCCCAGGAACCGCAGCACCGCCAGCACCCGCCGGTGGTCCGCGTCCGCCCTCGGCAGGTCCAGCTTCGTGAAGATGCTGTTGATGTGCTTGGCCACGGCGCTCTCGCTGACCACCAACCGCCCCGCGATCCCCGCGTTGGAGCGCCCGCCCGCCATCAGCTCCAGCACCTCGCGCTCACGCGGCGTGAGCCGGTCGAGGGGGTCGCTGTGCCGGCGTGCCAGGAGCTGGGACACGACCTGGGGGTCCAGCGCGGTGCCCCCGGCGGCCACTCGGCGCACCGTGCCCGCGAACTCCTCGACGTCCGCGACGCGCTGCTTGAGGAGGTACCCGATCCCCGTGGTGTGCGCGGAGAGCAGGTCGGCCGCGTACCGCTCCTCCACGTACTGCGACAGCAGCAGGACGGCGGTTTCCGGCCACTGGCGTTTGATCACCAGCGCCGCCCGCACCCCCTCGTCGGTGAAGCCGGGCGGCATCCGCACGTCCACCACCGCGATGTCCGGCCGGTACTCCCGCACCGCGCCCAACAGGCCCTCGGCGTCGCCCACTTCGGCCGCCACCTCGAACCCGGCCAGCTCCAGGACCTTGACGACCCCGATCCGCAGCAGCACCGAGTCCTCGGCGATCACGGCACGCACGGCAACTCCACGGTCAGCACGGTCGGCCCTCCCACAGGGCTGTCGAGAGACAGCTTCCCATCCACCGCCGCGACCCGCTTGACCAGCCCCGCGAGGCCGCTCCCGGCCCCGACCCGGGCCCCGCCCGCACCGTCGTCGCCGACCACGACCAGCAGCGTCGGCCCGAACCGCTCCACCGACACCTCGGCCCGCGAAGCCTCCGCGTGCTTCACCACGTTCGTCAGCGCCTCCGACACCACGAAATAGGCGACGGACTCGACCGTCGCCGACGGCCGCGCCGACAGCTCCACCCGCACCCGCACCGGGATCGGCGCCCGCCCCGCGAGCCCCGACAGCGCCGCGTCGAGCCCCCGGTCCTCCAGCACCGCCGGATGCAACCCCCGTACCAGCGCCCCGAGTTCCTCGATCGCCTCCTTCGCCTCCCGGTGCGCCTCGTCCAGCACCCGCCGCGCGTCCGGCGGCAGTCCGGTGAGCGTCGCCCTCGCGATCCCGAGGTTCACGGCGAGCGACACCAGCCGCTGCTGCGCCCCGTCGTGCAAGTCCCGCTCGATACGCCGCCGTTCCGCGTCCACGGCGTCCACCAGACCCGCCCGGCTCTCCGCCAGCGTGCTCACCCGGCGCGCCAACTGCTCCGTACGGCTCGGCCCGAGCCGCGCCGCGGCGACCCGCCCGTCCAGCCGGACGAGGACCACGCGCAGCTCGTCCCGGTCGAGGTGCACCCCCACGGCGTGCCCCGCCTCGGGGACGAGCCGCAGGACGGTGCGGGGCTTGCCGCCGGTGGAGGCGCGGCGGCCGGCCTCCGCCGCGAGGCCCTCCTCCCGCAGCCGCGCGGTGATCTTGCTGACGGCCTGCGGGGTGAGCCCGGTCCGCTCGGCGAGTTCGAGGCGGCTGATCCCGTCGGCGCCAGCCGTGCGCAGCAGGTCGAGCACGAGCGCGGTGTTGTGCCCGCGCACGGCGAGGAGGTTGGTGCCCGTCGTACGCCCCGGGTCGTTCGTCCTGTTCACGGCTCCATTCTCGCCCGCGCTTGCACTTTGGCAACAGCGTTGCCAAAGTGGACGGCATGAGTACTGGCGCTGCTGCGAACCCCCTCCGCGTGGGCCTGATCGGCTACGGCCTCGCGGGTTCCGTCTTCCACGCCCCGCTGATCGGCACGACGAAGGGCCTGACCCTCGACACGGTCGTCACCTCGAACCCGGACCGCCAGGCGCAGGCGCGCGCCGAGCACCCGGGCGCCGGGGTCGTCGCGTCGCCGGACGAACTCCTCGCGCGGGCGGGCGAGTTGGACCTGGTGGTGATCGCGTCCCCGAACCGGACACATGTCCCGCTGGCGACCGCCGCGCTCGACGCGGGGCTGCCGGTCGTCGTCGACAAGCCGATCGCGGGGACGGCGGCGGAGGCCCGCGCGCTGGCGGCGCTCGCCGAGGAGCGCGGTCTGCTGCTGTCCGTCTTCCAGAACCGCCGCTGGGACAACGACTTCCTCACGCTGCGCAAGCTCCTCGCCGACGGCGAACTCGGTGACGTATGGCGGTTCGAGTCCCGCTTCGAGCGCTGGCGTCCGCTGCCGAAGGGCGGCTGGCGCGAGTCCGGCGACCCGGCAGAGATCGGAGGTCTGCTGTACGACCTGGGTAGTCACCTGGTGGACCAGGCGCTGGTGCTGTTCGGTCCGGTGACGTCCGTGTACGCGGAGGCGGACGTCCGCC
>NZ_LIRL01000304.1:0-170 GCF_001419795.1 Streptomyces niveiscabiei | reverse complement strand
GCGTCCGCACCCACCTGTACGCGTCCGCGACGACCGCCCAACTGGGGCCGCGTTTCCGGGTGCTGGGCTCGAAGGCGGGGTTCGTGAAGTACGGGCTCGACCCGCAGGAGGCGGCGCTGCGGGAGGGTGCGCGGCCAGGGTCCGGGTGGGGCGTGGAGCCCGAGGAGCTG
>NZ_LIRL01000303.1 GCF_001419795.1 Streptomyces niveiscabiei | reverse complement strand
GGGTGGGGAGCAGGCGGCGGCCGGCGGATTCTGGGCGTACGGTTGTGCCGTCGGCGGCTGGGGGAGTGGGGTGGGGGGCTGCTGCGCGGATTGTTGCCTCGTCGACCCGGATGCCGAGGCCCGGTGAGTCGCCGAGGATGAACTCGCCGTCCTCGACGTGCAGATCGACGTGGATGCCGAAGGGCGGCTGGAGGTCCTGGAGTTCGCCGGCTAGGTGGTTCGGCATGGTGGTCGCCGCGTGGAGGAGGCCGACCGGGGTGGTGCCGACGCAGCTGACCGGCAGGTCGTGCGCGTGGGCGAGGGTGGCGACCCGCAGGAAGTGGGTGATGCCCCACACCGCGCTCGTCTGGACGATGTCGACCGCCCCCGCGGCGAGCAGCGGCCGGAACTGTTCGAGGCCGGAGAGGTTCTCGCCGCTGGCCACCGAGGCGCGGATGCCCCGGCCGACCACGGCGAGGCCTTCGGCGTCCCAGCGCCGGACCGGTTCCTCGACCCAGGTGAGGTCGAGGGTGCGCTCCAGCGCGCACACGTGGCGGACGGCCTGTTTGCGCGACCACGACTCGTTCGCGTCGAGCATCAGCGCGGGCTGCGCTCCCCGGGCGCCGTCGGCGAGGACCTCGCGGACCAGCGACAGCCGCCGCCGGTCCCGTTCGACGTCCAGTCCGCCCTTCAGCTTGGCCGCGCGCAGACCGCGTTCCGCGTACGCCTGGTAGACGGCTACGAGTTCGGCGTCGGTGAGGCCGATGTCCAGACCCGAGGCGTACGCGGGCACCCGCCGGTCACGGCCGCCGAGCAGACGCCACAGGGGTTCCCCGGTGGCCTGGGCCTTGATGTCCCACAAGGCTGTGTCGAAGGCGCCGATGGTGCCGAACACCGCGCCCGCGTGCCCGGCCTTGAACGTCTGCCGCAGCATCCGGTCGTACAGGGCCGTGACAGCGCGCGGGTCCTCCCCGTCGAGGGCCGCGAAGACGGACTCCGCGTCGACGGACGGCCCCAGACCGACGCCCGTGATCCCCGCGTCGGTGGTCACCAGGACGACCGGCACGGGGACGAGCCCGTCGGCGTAGACGCCGTTGGCGTCACCGACCGGCCGCCCCCAGTCCAGGACCGTGTTCAGGGTTCGAAATCCGGTGATCCGCATGTCAGCCCTTCGTGGAACCGGCGGTGACGCCTTCGGCGATGTGACGCTGGAACAGGAGGTAGAGCAGCAGCATCGGCACGGCGGCGATCAGGACACCGGCGGCGAACGTGGGGATGTCGTCCGCGTACTGCCCGCGCAGCGAGGTGACTCCGACCATCAGGGTGCGGTTCTCGGCCGACGGCATGATCAGCAGGGCGATGAGGACGTCGTTCCAGCAGAACAGCGCGTTCAGGACACCGACCGAGACCAGGGCCGGGGCACCCAGCGGCAGCATGATCCGCCGGTAGACGCCGAAGTGGGTGTTGCCGTCGACCCGGGCCGCGTCGACGAGTTCGGCCGGGACGTGCGCGTAGTAGCTCGCCATCAGGAAGACGGTGAACGGCAGGAACTGCGCGACATAGGCGAGGACGAGCCCGGCGTGGGTGTCGATGAGACGGAGGTCGGCCATCGTCCGGGCGAGCGGCACCATGATGACCTGGAACGGGACGAACAGGGCCGCGAGGCAGCCCAGGAACAGCGCCCGCGACCCGCGGAACCGCAGCCTGCCCAGGGCGAAGCCCGCCATCGACCCGATCAGCAGCAGCAGGACGACCGCGCACGTGACGACGATCAGCGAGTTGGCGAAGTAGCGTGCCATTCCGGCGCTGTCCCACGCGGTGGCGAGGTTGTCCAGGCGCGGGGAGCGCGCGGGGGCGAACCGGTCGAGGACGTACTCGTGCCGGGTCTTCAGCGCCACGTTCGTGGTGAACACCAGCGGATAGACCGTGGCCAGCGCGAGCACCCCCATCGCCCCGGCGACCAGCCACCGGCCCGCCCGGGAGGCCGACATCACTCCGCCCTGCCGGCGCGGCTGAGCACACTGACCTGGAGCAGCCCGACCACCACCATGACGAGGAACAGCACGGTGGACGCGGCCGAGGCGAGCGCCGGGCGGTTCAGCCGGCCCTGCTGGATCCAGATGTAGTACTCCGGCAGATAGGTCGAGCCCCCCGGGCCGCCGCCGGTCATCACGTAGAGCAGTCCGAACATCGACGTCAGCATTCCGATCATCGTGGTCACGAACACGAACTGGATGGTGCGGGACAGGCCCGGGACGATCACGTGCCAGATGATCCGGGGCACCGACGCGCCGTCGATCCGCGCCGCGTCCAGCAGCGAGGAGTCCAGCGTCGCGAACCCGGCGAGGAACACCACCAGCGCCATCCCGAACGTCGCCCAGACATGGACCCCGACGACCGTGTAGAGCGCGACGTCCGGATCGCCGAGCCAGTCGACCCGGCCGAGACCGACATCGTCCAGCAGCGTGTTGACCGGGCCGTCGTAGGCCAGCAGCAGGTTGAAGATCGCGCCGACGATCACCGGCGACAGCACGGCGGGGAAGAAGTAGGCGCCGCGGAAGAACCGGTGCCCCGGAACGCGCAGGTGGATGAAGGTCGCGAGGAGCCCGGGAACGGCGACCGCCACCGGCAGCAGCAGCACCAGCAGCCCCGTGTTGCGCAGCGCCCCGCGGAAGAGCGGGTCGTCGAAGAGGTCCGCGTAGTTGTCCAGCCCGACCGAGGCGCCGTCGAGGTCCCCGTCCCCGGTGAAGGAGAAGTTGACGCCGAGCACCAGGGGATACAGCCGCAGGGTGACGACCACCAGCACCGCCGGGGCGACCAGGACGTACGGCGCGAAGCGGTCCGCCCTCGGGCGGCGCGGCCTCGCCCGGCCCGCCGGGCGCGCACCCCCGGCGGCCGGCGGCCCCGTCCGCCCGGCCGGCGCCGGACGGACGGGGGGCGGCGTGGCGTCGAGCGGCACCCGGTCAGCCCTCCCGGTCCGACGCGGCGAGCTGCCTCAGCGCCTCGTCGACGGTGACCGACCCGCTCAGCAACTGCTGGGACAGCCGCCCCATCAGATCGAGGGTCCGCGCGGAGAGCGCCACATGCAGGGCGGGCCTGCCGCTCTTGATCTCGGAGACGATCGCGGAGACGGCCGGGCCGCCCTTCGACACGTCGACGGACGGGTCGGAGATGATGGCGCCCGCGTCGGCGTGGAACGCCGCCAGCGCGTCCCGCGAGGTGAGCGAGCGGACCAGATCGGCGGCGAGCTTCGGATCGGCGGTCCACTTGGCGACCGCGTAGCCGATACCGCCGTCGTACGGCAGGCTCGGTGTCGCCCCCGGGGTGATGACCGGCGCCCGCATGACGCCGATGTCGTCGGGGTCGAGGAACTCGCCGAAGTCCTTCCAGTGCCCGACGTCCGACATCAGCCCGATGACGTGGGCGGCCTTGCCGGAGGAGAAGAGCGCGAAGGAGTCGTTGAACATCGCCGTCGAGTTGGCTCCCTTGTTGTTGAGGCCGGCGGCGTCGGTCTCCTTCCACAGCTCGAAGATCCGCTTCACGTGCGGGGACGTCCAGTTCCGCTTCCCGGCGATCCAGTCGTCGTACTCCCGGCCGGTGAGCGCGCCGGAGCCGAGGCCGGACAGGAAGAACTGGATGCCGGCACCCTCCTTGTTGCCGAGCGCGACGCACGCGACGCCCGTCTTCTTCCTGATCGTGGCGCAGTCGTCGACGAAGGCGCTCCAGGTCGCGGGCGGGCGGTCGGGGTCGAGGCCCGCCCGCGCGTACAGCTTCTTGCTGTAGTAGATCGGGTGCCCCTGCAAGGTGACCGGTGCGGCGTAGGTATGGCCGTCCTTGCTGAACGCGTCCCAGCTCACCAGGCGGTCCCGGTCCCCGGCGAGGTAGGGGTCCAGCGGGACGAGCGCGTCCGTCCGGTCGCGGATCTGGCCGCCGCCGTTGAACAGCATGACGTCCGGGCCCTTGCCCGCCTGGATGGCCGTGCCGAGCAGGGTGTAGTACTGGTCGAAGGGCTGGGCCACGAACTCGACGGTGACGCCGGGGTGCTTCTTCGCGAAGTCGGCCTTGGCCTTGGCGAGGTAGGCGGCAGCGGCGTCGTCCCCCGACTTCCAGTCCCAGACGACCAGCTTGTCCGTGTCGCCGCCGGACGACGGTTTCGACCCCGAGGCGCTGCCGCAGCCGGCCAGGGCCGCGGCGGTCAGGAGGACGGCCGCCCACGGTGCGTGCCGTCTCATCGCAGGCTCCACTTCTGGTTGGCGCCGCCGTGGCACGCCCACAGGTGGATCAGGGTGCCGTTCGCGGTCCCGCTGCCGCTCGCGTCGAGGCACAGCCCGGACTGCACGCCGGTGATGGTGCCGTCGGCGTTGACGTTCCACTGCTGGTTGGTGCCGCCGTGGCAGTCCCAGACGATCGCCTTGGTGCCGTTGGCGGTTCCCTGCCCGGAGGCGTCCAGGCACTTGCCGCCGTCCAGGGCGAGTTGCCTGCCCGGGGTGTGGGTCCAGCGCTGGTTCGCGCCGCCGGTGCAGTCCCGCAGCTGCGCCTGGTCTCCGCCCGCCGGGGTCGCGGCGCCGAAGCCGACGCAGCGGCCCGACGGGCCGCCCACGATCGCGCCGGCCTGCGGGTCGCCGCCGCCGCGCGGTCCGGCGTCGGCGATCACGGCCTGGGCGCCGGACGGCCAGTTCCCGCCCGTGACGGTGGTGTTGCCGCGGACGACGTTGCCGCGGTCGCCGTTGGTGATGTTGGTGCTGCCGTTGGTCGACCAGTTGTCGGTGACCGTCCAGTTGCCCATGTTCTCCCCGCCCCAGTAGTTGGCGGTGGCCCAGGTGCCGGTGGCGTCGAAGACGTTGCGGGTGGCGGTGTAGTAGCGGGAGCCCTCGTCGAAGTAGAGGCCGAAGTAGCCCTTGGTGCGCTGGCAGTGGTTGGCGCTGATCTCGGCGTACGGGTTCCAGCCCAGGGTGTAGATGCAGCCGCCGTCGTTCATCTGCTGCATGACGTCGTGGATGTGGTTGCCGGTGAGCCGGTTGCCGGACGCGGTGGTCGGGGTCGTGTACCGGGGCTGGTAGTCGTACAGGCCCCGGCCCGCGTAGTGGTCGCTGCCGCCCGCGTCGTTGCTGCCCCAGCCGTAGCCGATCGACATGCCGGAGTAGGGCATGTTGTAGACCTCGTTGTGGGTCACGTTCGTCGTCGTGACGTAGGTGGTCAGGACCGACACGTTGCCCCGGTACTCCAGGCCGAGGTCGTGGATGCGGTTGTCGCTGACAGTGATGTTCCGGTTCGTCATCCGCTGGTCGCCGGGGTGGTGGGCGTCGGCGCGGACCCCGCCGACGACGATGCCGCCCGCCGAGCTGCGGGCGATCTCGGAGCGGGTGACCGTGATGTCGCTCGCGCCCAGGCCGACTCCGCTGGCGTGGGCGTTCGCGTCGTTGCCGATGCCGATGGCGGTCTGTCCCAGGTTGACGAACGCGCTGTCGCCGAAGGTGATGCCGCGCGCGGCGGACACCTGCACGGCGGCCGGCATCTGGCTCCAGTGCGGGCGGGCCGCCTCGAACTGCCGGCAGCCGTTCTGGCAGGACGTCAGCCGGTCGGCGGGCCAGTTCCAGTTGCCCGCGAGGTAGGCGCCGGTCTGCTGGTCGGCGTACCCCTGGTCGCCGCTGGGGCCGAGCCAGCTCGTGCCGGTGAACGTGATCCCGCTGAACGTGATGTCGTGCGCGGGCGCGTCATAGGTGCCGCCGACGTTCACCAGCGACTGGAGCACCGGCAGTTCGACGCGCGCGGTGCTCATGTTCTGCCCGGCCAGCGGGATGTAGTACAGCGAGCCGGTGCCCGGGTCGACGTACCACTCGCCGGGGGAGTCGAGGAACTCGTACGCGTTGGCCAGATAGAACGGGCCCGCCCGGTGCGGGGCGGTGAGGGTGTCGTAGCCGAAGGTGTTGTTGTTCCAGGCGGGCTGACGCATCGTGACGACGTTCCCGCGGATGCTCTGCACGGGCGAGTAGCGGTCGGTGAAGGAGTTGACGCTCTCCACCTCGACCCGGTTCTGGCCCGCCAGGTTGTTGAGGTAGCCCAGAGCGGGGTCGGAGAAGGTCATGCCCGTGCTGGTGAAGGTGAACGAGGACCGGTTCACCTGCGTCCGCGCGCGGGTGGCGACCGCGCCGTCGACGTACAGCTGCCGGGTGTCGGTGCCGGCGGCGACGTCCGCGCGCCAGATGTTCTTCCCGGTGTCGGCGACCGACCAGCCGGTGACCGCGCGGGCGCCGCTGAGCACGGGGCGCGCGGAGGGGGCGGCCCGCCACACGACCTGGTGGCCGTCGGTGCCGGAGTCGGCCGCCGTCATCCGCAGGGGCGCGGACAACCGGTACACGCCGTCGGTGAGTTCGACGGCGATGTCGTCCGACATCCCTGGGGTGAGCGAGCGCACGGCTGCCTGCGCTGCGGGCAGCGAGCAGGGCTCGGTGGCCGAACACGCGGTGCCGGTGCCGGACGGGGCGGCGTACAGGGTGGTCGTGGCCTCGGAGGCGGCGGCGGGGGCAGGGGCGGTCGCGGCCAGCGCGGCGGTCGTCGCCGCGGCGGCCACGAAGGCCCGCACCGCCAGGGACCAGGATGCGAACACGGGATCTCCTTTACGTGGGATGGATCCGGCGTACGCCCCTGCCTAGGCAGACCTCAGTGCACCATATGAATCATGTACATGCAATGGATGGATGCGACTCATCCGTGCGATCCCTTGACGACAGTGGGGCGGACCGCTTCCATGGGGGACGTTTGAGTATCCGGTCGACCTGCATGAGTCGGACTCATTCGAACTTCACGCGTAGCCCCTGTGTACGGCGAACCCCCACAACGTAGTGGAGTGGCGTGATGACGAGATACAGATCCTTATTCCGGTCCGCCGTGGCCGCGGCGCTTCTGGTCGTCGCCGCGGGCGGCGCCGCGCACGGCGCTGAGGCGGCTCCCCCGCCGCAGGCGTCCGCCGCGAGCCCCGGGTGCGGCAGCGCCCCGAAGCTGACCAGCGGTACCCACACCATCCAGAGCAACGGCAAGAGCCGCAGCTTCATCCTCAGACTCCCCGACAGCTACGACAACAACCGCCCCTACCGCCTCGCGTTCGGCTTCCACTGGTGGGGCGGCACCGCGAACGACGTCGCCTCCGGCGGAAGCGACGGATACGCCTGGGCCTACTACGGCATGCTCTCCCAGGCCAACAACAGCACGGTCTTCGTCGCGCCCCAGGGCATCGGCAACGGCTGGGCCAACACCGGCGGCGAGGACGTGACCTTCACCGACGACATGCTCCGGGTCATCGGCCAGGGCCTGTGCGTCGACACCGCACAGGTGTACTCCGTGGGCTTCAGCTACGGCGGCGCCATGAGCTACGCCCTCGCCTGCGCCCGGCCGACCGCCTTCCGCGCGGTCGCCGCCATCGCCGCCCCCGGACCGATCAGCGGATGCGCGGGCGGCACCGGACCCGTCGGCTACCTGGGCATCCACGGCATCTCCGACAGCATCCAGAACGGCCGCGCGCTGCGGGACCGGTTCGTCCGCAACAACGGCTGCACCTCGCAGAACCCGCCCGAACCCGCGCGCGGCAGCCTCACCCACACGATCACCGCGTACGCCGGCTGCCAGGCCGACCACCCGGTCGTCTGGGCCGCGTTCGACGGCGGCCACCAGCAGGGCCCCGTGGACGGGTGCGCCGGCTGCGAGAGCGGCGCCAGGAGCTGGGTCAAGGCGGAACTGTGGCGCTTCTTCACCCGGTTCGGCTCCGAGCCGCCCGCGCCGACGGTCCCGGAACCCGGGGTCGCCTACCGGCTGGCGGCCGTCCACAGCGGCAAGGCGGCCGACATCGAGGGCGCGTCCACCGCGGCCGGCGCGGCACTGATCCAGTGGTCCGTGAACGGCGGGCTCAACCAGCGGTTCGACTTCGTCTCCTCCGGCGACGGCTACTACCGCATCCGGGCCCGGCACAGCACGCTGGTCCTCCAGACCGCGGGCCCGGCCGCCGGCGCGGGCATCACCCAGCAGCCCGACACCAACGCCCCCGGCCAGCAGTGGCGCGTCGTCGACCAGGGCGACGGCACGATCGGCCTGGTCAACCGGCAGAGCGGCCTCGCCATGGACGTACCGGGCGGGTCGACCGCCGACGGCGCCCGCGTCTCGCAGCAGGCCGCGAACGGCGCCGCCCACCAGCGGTTCCGCCTCCAGCGCGACTGACCGCCCGGTCACCGGAACCACGGCACGCCGGCGCGGCTGCGCAGCCGCGCCGGCGCAACTCCGCGTACGCCACAGGAAGGTGGGAGCCAGATGCCCGATCCGACACGACGGCAGGCGATGAGACTGGGCGTGGCCGGTGCCGTACTCGGCCGCACCGGCTGGACGGCGACCGCCCGCGCCGACGCGACCGCGCCGCCCGAGGTGCGAGCCGCCGGCGACCTCGCGCTCTGGTACGACAAGGCGGCCGGCACGGAGTGGCTGCGCGCGCTGCCGGTCGGCAACGGCCGCCTCGGCGCGATGGTGTTCGGCAACACCGACACCGAACGCCTCCAGCTCAACGAGGACACCCTCTGGGCCGGCGGCCCCCACACCTACGACAATGCGCGCGGCGCCGCCGCCCTCGGCCGCATCCGCCAGCTCGTCTTCGCCGACCAGTGGGCCCAGGCACAGGACCTGATCAACCAGACCATGCTGGGCAGCCCCGCCGCCCAGCTCGCCTACCAGCTCGTCGGCGACCTGCGCCTCACCTTCCCCGGCGCGGGCGCGGTGTCCGGGTACGAGCGCCTGCTCGACCTCACCACCGCCACGACGGCCGTCACCTACACCGCGAACAACGTGCGCCACCGGCGCGAGGTGTTCGCCAGCGCACCGGACCAGGTCATCGTCGTACGGCTGACCGCCCAGACACCCGGCTCGATCACGTTCTCGGCCGCCTTCACCAGCCCGCAGCGCACCTCGGTCTCCAGCCCCGACGGCACGACGATCGCCCTCGACGGCGTCTCCGG
Organism: Streptomyces niveiscabiei; assembly: GCF_001419795.1. Taxonomy (GTDB): domain Bacteria; phylum Actinomycetota; class Actinomycetes; order Streptomycetales; family Streptomycetaceae; genus Streptomyces; species Streptomyces niveiscabiei. The sequence continues at coordinate 9,532 of NZ_LIRL01000303.1, read as the reverse complement.
CGACATGCGCGGCATCGCGGGCACGGTCCGCTTCCTCACCCTGGCCAGAGCGGTCGCCCAGGGCGGAACCGTCACCAGCTCCGGCGGCACCCTGCGGGTCACCGGCGCGAACAGCGTGACGCTTCTGGTCTCCATCGGCACCAGCTACGTCGACTACCGCACCGTCAACGGGGACTACCAGGGCATCGCCCGGACCCACCTGAACGCCGCCCAGGCCGTCCCGTACGACACGCTCCTCGCCCGCCATGTCGCCGACTACCAGGCGCTGTTCGGCCGCGTCCGCATCGATGTCGGCCGTACCCCGGCGGCCGACCAGCCGACGGACGTCCGTATCGCCCGGCACAGCGCGGCCGACGACCCGCAGTTCTCCGCGCTGCTCTTCCAGTACGGCCGCTACCTGCTGATCTCGTCGTCGCGGCCCGGCACCCAGCCGGCGAACCTCCAGGGCATCTGGAACGACCAGCTGAACCCGTCCTGGGACTCGAAGTACACGATCAACGCGAACCTGCCGATGAACTACTGGCCCGCCGACACGACCAACCTCGCCGAGTGCCTCACACCCCTGTTCGCGATGGTCGACGACCTCACGGCCACCGGCGCCCGCACCGCGCAGGCGCAGTACGGCGCCCGGGGCTGGGTCACGCACCACAACACCGACGGCTGGCGGGGCACCTCGGTCGTCGACGGCGCCGTGTGGGGCATGTGGCAGACCGGCGGCGCCTGGCTGGCCTCCCTGATCTGGGACCACTACCGCTTCACCGGCGACGTCGAGTTCCTGCGGCGCGGCTATCCGGCGCTGAAGGGCGCGGCCCAGTTCTTCCTCGACACCCTGGTGCCCCACCCCACCCTGGGCCACCTGGTCACCAATCCGTCGAACTCACCGGAGCTGACCCACCATCCGGACGTCAGCGTGTGCGCGGGCCCGACGATGGACATGCAGATCCTGCGCTCCCTGTTCGACGGATGCGCGTCCGCCAGCGAGGTCCTCGGGACCGACGCCGCCTTCCGCGACCAGGTCCGCGCGGCCCGGCAGCGGCTGGCCCCGATGAAGATCGGCTCACGCGGCAACATCCAGGAGTGGCTGCACGACTGGGTGGAAACTGAGCGGGGTCACCGGCACATCTCCCACCTGTACGGCCTGCACCCCGGCAACGAGATCACCCGGCGCGGGACACCCCAGCTGTTCGAGGCCGCCCGCCGCACCCTGGAACTGCGCGGCGACGCCGGAACCGGCTGGTCGCTCGCCTGGAAGATCAACTACTGGGCGCGTATGGAGGACGGCGCGCGGGCCCACAAACTCCTGCGCGACCTCGTGACCACGGACCGGCTCGCGCCCAACATGTTCGACCTGCACCCGCCCTTCCAGATCGACGGCAACTTCGGCGCCACCTCGGGCGTCGCGGAGATGCTGCTGCACAGCCACAACGGCGAACTCCACGTCCTGCCCGCACTGCCGCCTGCCTGGCCGGCGGGCAGCGTCACCGGACTGCGCGGGCGCGGCGGCCACACCGTCGGCGCCGTGTGGCAGGGCGGCCGGCCCACCGAACTGACCGTCACCCCCGACCGCACCGGCACTGTCCGGATCCGCAGCCGCATGTTCACCGGCGCCCACGACCTGCTCGACACGACCAGCGGCGACGCGGTACGGCCCACGAAGCCCGAGACCGACCTGATCGAGTTCACCGGCCAGGCCGGACACACCTACCGCGCGACCGCCCAGGACCCCGGCCCCGTCGTGGAACCCGGCGTCTACTACCAACTCGTCGCCCAGCACAGCGGAAAACCCGCCGACATCAGCGGCGCGTCCACCGCCGCCGGCGCCCTCCTGATCCAGTGGCCGGCCACCTCGGGGCCGAACCAGCAGTTCGACTTCCTCGACTCCGGCGACGGCTACCACCGCGTCCGGGCCCGGCACAGCGGCATGGTGATCCAGGCCATGAGCTCCAGCAGCGGCGCCGAGATCACCCAGCAGCCCGACACCGGGGCGGCGAGCCAGCAGTGGCGGGTGGCCGACCAGGGCGGCGGCGTGATCGGCCTGGTCAACCGGCAGAGCGGGCTCGCCCTGGACGTGTGGAACGCGTCGACCGCGGACGGCGCCCGCATCTCCCAGGCGACCCCCGCCGCTGCCGCCCAGCAGAGGTTCCTGCTGCGGCGGGGGTAGTGGCGCACGGTCAGGGCAGGGTCCAGCGCTGGTTGGCGCCGCCGTGGCAGGCCCAGACGATGAGCGGGGTGCCGTCGGCGCTGGACGCTCCGCTCGCGTCCAGGCACTTGGCCGACCTCGGGTTCATGAGCGCGCCGTTGGTTCCGGCGGTCCAGGTCTGACCCGGGCCGCCGTCGCAGGCCGAGAGCTGGACGGGGGAGCCGTCGGTGGTGCCGGTGACGGTCATGCACCTGCCCTGGTTGCGCCAGGTGTCGCCGTCCCGGGTCCACTGCTGGGCGGCGGCGCCGTTACAGGTCCACAGCTGGAGCCTCGCGCCGCTCCCGCCCGTGTCGGCGCACTTGCCGCCGGTACCCACCAGGGGGCTCGGGGTGGGGGCGGTGCCGCCCAGCTCCCGGATCCGGATGTTGCGGAAGGACACCTCGTCGCCGTCGCCGTGGTTCTGGATGCCGATGTGCCCGGAGACCAGGGAGCGCGCCGGGTCGGTGTTGGTGAAGTCGTTGACCTTGGCGCCGTTCAGGAACACCTGGACGCGCTCGCCCTCCACCAGCGCCTCGAAGGTGTTCCACTCGCCCGGCGGGTTCAGCGCCGCGTCGCGGGCGGCGATGTCCGGCGCCCGGAAGCCGTAGACCGCGCCCGTGGTGCGGTCCGGTGTGTCCGTGGCGTCGATCTGGATCTCGTGGCCCTGGGCGAGCGCCGTGTTCGGGTCGGAGCCGGGCGGGAAGCCGATGGCGACCCCGGAGTTGTCGTCGCCGGCCATCCGCCAGTCCAGCTTCAGCGAGTAGGAGCGGAACTCCTTGGCGCTGTACCAGAGCATGCCGAGCCCGCCGGACGACGTCAGCGTGGCGTCACTGTTGGCGAAGCCGCCCGGACCGGCCTGCGACCAGCCGGTGGTGGCCCCGTTGTAGAGGGGCGTGTACCCGTTCTCCGGCCGGCAGTCCGCCTGGGCCCGGCCCGCCGTGTACCGGATGCCGCCCAGCAGCAGCGCCCGCAGGCCCGGCTCGTTGTAGCTCGCCTGGCTGTGGCCGTTGCCGGTGTAGAAGGAACGCCCGCCCTGGATCTGCTTGCACCAGGTGTGCGGATGGTCGGCCCCCATCCTGCCGCCGGAGTACGTCGACTCGTCCAGCGTCGCCAGCACCCGGGCACTGGACCGCACGTTGCTGCGGAAGTCGTACCACTCGTCCGTGCGCACCCACGACGGCCCGAGGTGCTGGGTGGCCGGGTGCGCCCGGTTCTCGACCCGGACGGTGGCCTGCTGGACGGCCGGGTGCGAGGCGAAGTACGCCCCCACCAGCTCGCCGTAGAACGGCCAGTCGTACTCGGTGTCGGCAGCCGCGTGGACGCCGACGTACCCGCCCCCGCCCCGGATGTAGGACTCGAACGCGCTCTGCTGGGTGCCGTTCAGGACGTCACCGGTGGTGTTGAGGAACACCACCGTCTCGTACCGGGCCAGGTTCGCGGCGGTGAACTGCGCCGCGTCCTCGGTCGCGGTCACCGTGAAGCTGTTCGCCGCGCCCAGTTCCCGGATCGTCCGGATCCCGGCGGCGATGGAGTCGTGCCGGAACCCGGCGGTCTTGGAGAACACCAGGACGTCGTACGGCGCGTCGGCGGCGCCGGCCGGCGGGGCGGCGCCGAACGCGAGGACGGCGAGCGCAGCGGCTAACGTGCCGAGCGCGCGCCGGGTGAACGAGCGTTTCATGTCTTCGCCCTCCTAGGACGACGTCCACTTCTGGTTGGGGCCCCCGTTGCAGGTCCAGATGATCAGCCGGGTGCCGTCGGCGGAGCCGGCGCCCTCGGCGTCCAGGCACTTGCCGCCGGTGCGGATCGTGCCGTCGCCCTGCACGGACCAGTTCTGCGCGGCGGAGCCGTCGCAGGCCGCGAGCTGGACCGCGGTGCCGTCGGCGGTGGCGCCGCCGGCGGTCGCCATGCACTTGTCCAGTGCCCGCAGGGTGCTTCCGCTCACCGTCCACTTCTGGTCGGCTCCGCCGTCGCAGGTCGACAGCTGGAGGCGGGTGCCGTCGCCGGCGTCGACGCACTTGCCGCCGATGCCGGTGATCTGCCGCCCGGTGCCGCCCGGCGGTGTGCCGAACGTGAACGCGTCCACGTCGAAGAGGAAGCCGCTGCCGCCGGAGAACGTCAGATACACCGTCACGGTCCCGGCGGGGACGCCCGTCAGCGTGGTGGAGACCTCCCGGAAGGTGTCCCACCCGCCGGTCACCGGCACCGCGACCGAGCCGAGCACGGGCCCGGTCGGCGACCCCGTCCGCACGGACAGCGTGCCGCCCGCGCCGCCGGACGACACCCGCGCGCTGAACCGGGTCTCCCCGCCGAGCGCGTAGGGCCCGAACGCGATCCAGTCGCCGTTGTGGATGTCGCCGACGGTCCTGCCGCCCTCGGCGCCCGCCTTGTCGTACAGCGCCGTGCCCGACTGGGCGGTGCGGTGCTCGGCCTGGCGGTGGCGCAGTTGCAGGGTGTGCTGCGTGTGCGTGGTCAGCGCCGGCTGGCCGCCCCCGCCGAGATCGGTGTACTCGGCGTCGAACACCGCGAACAGGTTCGCCGCCGTGTCGTGCTCGCCGTCCACGGGGATCGGCAGGGTGCCCGAGCAGCCGGTGCGCGAGGTGATCTGGTGGCCGTGGTCGTCGTGGCCCAGGAGATACGTCAGCTTCACCCGCGAGCAGTCGACCGTGCCGTCCTCCGGGTCCGTCACGGTGATCGTGTACGGCACGGTGTCGCCGAAGGAGAACAGGGTGCCGTCGGCCGGCGGGTTCAGCGTGACCGTGGGCGCGGTGTTGCCGACCGTGATCGTCACACCGGCGGTGGCGGTGCGCCCGGCCGGGTCGGTCACCGTGAGGGTGACGCTGCGCCGGCCGTTGTCCGGGTAGGTGTGGCTCGGGGAGGGCGAGGAGGACGTGGTGCCGTCGCCGAAGTCCCAGCGGTAGGTGAGTGCGCCGCCCTCCGGGTCCGAGGAGCCCGCCGAGGAGAAGGCGACCGTCAGCGGCGCGAGCCCCGACGTCCGGTCGGCGGCGGCCCGTGCGGTCGGCGCCTGGTTGCCGGCCGGGTTGTACTCGATGCGGTAGAGGGCGGACTCCGAGTTGCCGCTGCCCCAGCCCGTTCCGTAGTCCAGCACGTACAGGGCGCCGTCCGGGCCGAACGCGGTGTCCATGATCTGGGTGCCGCGCCACGGGAAGTCGTTGATCTGCCCGGCCGACCCGTCGGCCTCGACGTCGACCGTCTTCAGCCAGCGCCTGCCGAACTCGGCGAGGAACACGTGCCCGTCCAGCGAGGCCGGGAACTTGACCGTCGACGGGTTCGCCGCGTCGTAGCGGTACACCACACCGCCCATCGGCGACTCGGAGCCGCAGCCGAACGCCGCGAGCGAGCAGTTGTCGTAGTTCAGCCACGCCGGACGGGCGGCGGGCAACGCGGTCAGCCCGGTGTTGCGGGGCGAGTTGTTGACCGGCGCGGCGCAGTTGAACCGGCTCCCGGACGGCCCCGACGGGAACGTGTAGTCGACATAGGTCTCAGCGGCGGTGTTCTTGCCCATGCAGTAGGGCCAGCCGTAGTTCCCGGCCGAGGCGATCCGGTCGAACTCGACCTGCCCGGCGGGCCCGCGGCTGTTGCTGGCCGTGCCCGCGTCGGGGCCGTAGTCGCCGAGGTAGATGACGCCGGTGGCCTTGTCCACACCGAAGCGGAACGGGTTGCGGAAACCCATCGCGTAGATCTCCGGCCGGGTCCCCGAGGTGCCCGGCGCGAACAGGTTGCCCGCCGGGATCGAGTACGTCCCGTTCGCGTTCACCTTGATCCGCAGCACCTTGCCGCGCAGGTCGTTGGTGTTGGCGGCGCTGCGCTGCGCGTCGTAGGCGGGGTTGCGGCCCGTGCGCTCGTCGATGGGGGTGTAGCCGTCCGAGGCGAACGGGTTCGAGTCGTCGCCCGTGGAGAGGTAGAGGTTGCCGGCCGCGTCGAAGTCGATGTCCCCGCCGACGTGGCAGCACATGCCCCGGCTGGTCGCGACCTCCAGCACGGTCACCTGGCTGGCCGTGTTGAGCGTGAAGTCGGCGTTCAGAGTGAACCGGGAGAGCCGGTTGACGCCGTTCCACACGGAGAAGTCCGTGCCGTTGTCCGGGGCGTCGCCGCCCGGCGTGGACAGCGGGGGCGCGTAGTACAGGTAGATGAACCGGTTGCCGGCGAACCCCGGGTCCACCCCGATGCCCTGGAGGCCCTCCTCGTCGTGCGTGTACACCGGCAGGGTGCCGATCACGCTGGTGACGCCGGCGGCGGTGGTGCGGCGCAGGGTTCCGTTGCGCGCCGTGTGCAGCACCGAGCGGTCCGGCAGCACGGCCAGGGACATGGGTTCGCCGACCTCGGCGACGCCCCGGGCCAGTTCGACCTGCTGGAAGTCGGCGGGGTTCACCGCGTGCGCCGCCGCGGGCACGGGGGCGGCGAACGCCGGCACGACGAGGGTCGCCGCGATCAGCGCGGCCACCGCGATCAGGCGTCTTGCGATCAGTCTCTTCACGACATCGGCTCCGGCGGGAGGGCAGGGGGCAGGGACGGTCCGGCGCTGGTTCGCGCCGCCGTGGCAGGACCGGACGATCAGTCGAGCGCCGCGCGGTGTGACCTGGGGGATGTCTGCCGTCGCCACCGCGGCCAGGTGAAGCGTCGGCATGTATGCGACTCATGCATGCGCCAAGATGCGCCAAATCCCGATGGTAGCCTGATTTGACCGAGGCCGGTCAAGGGTGGGGACGGGCTGATGTATGCGACTCATCTGTGGATCTCGGCCAGTGTTGTAGGATTTTTCGACATGGTGGAAGCGACAGTGGGCGGTGCCGCCGAGCCTGCGGGCTCGTACCGGCCGGGGTACGAGGTGGCCGCCGAGCGGATCCTCCAACTCATCGCCGAGTCCGGGCTGCGGCCCGGCGACCGGATGCCGACCGAGAAGGAACTGGCCGCGCTGCTCGACGCCAGCCGCAGCGTGGTCCGTGAAGCGGTCAAGATCCTCTCCGCGATCGGACGGGTCCGGGCGCACAAGGGCCGGGGCCTGTACGTCGCCGACGACGACGGGATGTTGGGCTCCTCCCGCTGGGGCGGGTTCTTCCTGCCCACCGACCTCGACCACGTCTACATGCTGTTCGAGTTCCGCCGTATCCAGGAGACCGCCGCGAGCCGGCTCGCGGCGACCCACGCGACCCCGGCCGAACTGCGCGCGATCGAGGCCGCCGTCGAGACCTGCCGGCAGGGCCATCTCACCGGACAGGCCGCACTCTTCGACCGCGGCGACGACGACTTCCACCTCGCCGTCGCCATCGCCTCGCACAACCAGTTCCTCGTCGCCTCGGTCCGTGAATCCCGGCGCCTGCAACGCCAGTCCAGCACGATCGGCCTGCACGGCACGGTCGGCGGGCACGCGCCCGAGGCGGTCGAGGAACACGCCGCGATCTACCGGGCGATCCGCGACGGCAGGCCCGAGGAGGCGGCCGGGGCCGCCGCCGTCCACCTCGACAACACCCTTGAGGACTACCGGCGCGAGATCCAGCGCCGGGTCTTCGGCTGACGCGGGGGCGCCGCCGTCGTCGCGGCGGACTCCGGGCGCTTTCTTGTTGCGTCGATATGCAAGTATGGTGGGCGGGAACCCGGAGGGAGAAGGAGGTGGACGGCATGGATCTCAGCCGGAGTAGGACGGGCCGTCACCGGCCCCGCGTCCCCGTGTCCCGCTGTCCTTCGGGCATCCGGTAGCGGCCCCCTCCCGCAGGGCGCCCGCCGCGCCCACGTTCTGTCCGGGAGGTTCCCATGGCGAACCTGACCACCTTCGACTTCGTCCTGCGGCTCGCCGCGGGCGTCGGCTGCGGCGCGCTCATCGGCGTCGAACGCCAGTGGCGCGCCCGCATGGCCGGGCTGCGCACCAACGCCCTCGTCGCCGCCGGCGCCACCCTGTTCGTCCTCTACAGCGAGGCCGTCGGCGACACCGGCAGCCCCACCCGGGTCGCCTCGTACGTCGTCTCCGGCATCGGCTTCCTCGGCGGTGGCGTCATCCTCCGCGAGGGCGGTGGCGTGCGCGGCCTCAACACCGCCGCCACACTGTGGTGTTCGGCCGCCGTAGGGGTGCTCGCCGCGTCCGGCCGGCTCGACCTGTGCCTCATCGGCACGGCCGCCGTCCTCGCCGTCCACCTGCTGCTGCGCCCGGCGGGCCGGCTCATCGACCGCGTCCCGCAGCGCGACCCCGACGGCGAAGAGGTGCGCGCCACCGTCCACCTGGTCTGCGACCGCGCCGACGAGACCCATCTGCGCGCCCTCCTCTCCCAGGCCCTGACCGGCGACGGCCTCGCCCCCACCGGGCTGAGAGTGCGCCGCGACGGCGACGACGCGACCGTCGTCCGGGCCACGGCCCTCGTCACCGGCGACCCGGCCCGCACCCTGGAACTGCTGGTCGCGCGGCTGGCGTTGGAGCCGGGTGTGCGGGATCTGCACTGGCACCTGGACGAGACCCGGTCGGACGCGTCGCTCGCCGCGGAACGCGAGACGGCGGCCGTGTAAGGGCTCGTGGGCCGGTTCTCGGACGGATCGGCGTCGGTGGGCGGCGGGTCCGGGGAGTTGCCCGCGATGCCGCGAAAGGCCCTTGCCCCAGGGGTGAAAGGGCGTACTACGGTGTTCCAGCCGCCTGCGGACCCCCACGCCGACTCGTCGAACCGTCCCGCTGAGGAGCCACGTTGAGCGCCCGAATTCTTGTCGCCGAGGACGATGCGATGCAGGCCCGGCTGATCCGGATCTACCTGGAGCGGGAGGGCAACGCGGTCCAGGTGGTCGGGGACGGGCGGTCGGCGCTGGAGCGGGCCAGGGCGCTGCGGCCCGATCTGGTGGTGCTCGACGTGATGATGCCGGTGGTCGACGGACTGGACGTGTGCCGCATCCTGCGGGCCGAGTCGGACGTGCCCATCCTGATGCTGACGGCCCGCAGCACCGAGGACGACAAACTCCTCGGCCTCGACCTCGGCGCGGACGACTACCTGACGNNGCGCCCGCTTCCAGGTCGCGGTCGCGGGCCGCCCGGTGGCGCTGACCGCGAAGGAGTTCGCCATCCTCGGGGTGCTCGCCGCCGAACCGGGCCGGGTGTTCACCCGGGCCCAGATCATCGACCTGGCCTTCGGTTTCGACCACGACGTGCTGGAACGCACGGTGGACGCCCATGTCGTGAACCTGCGGCGGAAACTGGAGGAGGACCCCGGACGCCCCTGCTACGTGGAGACCGTCTACGGGCGCGGCTACCGGATGATCGAGCCGCAGCGGTGAGAACGCCCTTACGGATCGGCTTCCGCAGACGCGTGTTCGTCCTGGTCATGCTGGTCACCGTCGCGGCGACCGGCGCCACCGCCTGGC
>NZ_LIRL01000302.1 GCF_001419795.1 Streptomyces niveiscabiei | reverse complement strand
GTTCAGGGCGATCTACCGCGAACGCACCGGCGCGGACGACACCGAGGCCACCGCCTGGCTGGCCGCGCTCATCGAGTCCGGCGTGTACGTCCAGGCCGTCTGGGCCGTCTCACCTCCCCCCTTCCGGCCCGCGTTCTCCCGCTCCCTCCCCCCACCTGAGGAATCCCATGCCTGACGCACGCCCGGTGACCGGCCCCGCACCGAGGAGCCCTCGATGAGCACGCGAGGCCCCGCCCTCACCCTCGGCGTCGTGGTGGCGCTCGTATCCGGTGTCACCCTCGGCAACGGCGGGGCGAACGTGATGCCCGTCTTCGTCGACGACTTCGCCGCACGCTTCGACCTGTCGGACTCCTCCGCCGGCCTCGTGGCCGCGACCCAGCTCATGGCCACCGCGGTCGTCACCCTGCTGCTGGCCGAACGCGCGGCCCGCCCGAAGCGGGTACGGATGGTCCGCGTCGGCCTGCTCCTCGCCGCGCTCGGCTTCCTCGGGGCGACGGCGGCCTCCGACCCGGTCACCCTCATCCTCGCGAACCTGATGATCGGCGCGGGCCTCGGCGCCGTCTACGCGGCGGCCACCGCCGCGCTCGCCGCCACGGACGACGCCGACAAGGCGTCCGCCGTCACCATCGCCGGCACCGTCTGCGTGACCGCGCTGCTGATCGTCGCCGTGCCCCTGGCCAACCACGACCTGGGGGAGGGGGCCGGCTTCCTGCTCATGGCGCTGTGCTGCGCCGCCGCCTGGCCGCTGGTGCGCCACCTACCTGACGGACCCGCGGAGCCGGCCACCCAGGACGCCTCCGCAGCGCCGGCCGGCCGCCCGGCGCTGCTCCTGCTCGGGGGCACCGCGCTCCTGTGGGCCGTCACCCAGGGCGCCTGGTCCTACGCCTCGGTGCTGGGCCGCGAGCACACCGGCCTGTCGCACTCGGCGGTCTCCGCCGTCCTCGCCGTCTCCAGCGTGGTGGCGCTGGGCGGCGCGGTGATCGGGCCCGCCGCGGCCCACCGCTTCGGGCGGATGCGGTCGATGGCCGCCTTCGTCGTCACCCAGGCCGCCGCCATGGCCGTCCTGATCGTCACCCACGACGGCCTGCTCTTCGTCGTCGCGGCGGTCCTGTGGCAGACCTGCCAGCTCGCCGTCCTGGTGCAGACCCTCGCCGCCGCGGCCCTCATCGACCCGACCGGGCGTCTGGTGGCCTCCCTCAGCGGCGCGGGAGCCCTGGGCACCGGCATCGGTCCCCTCGCCGTCGGCGCCGTCCTCGACGGGGCGGGCGCCGGAGTCCTGGGCGTCCTCCTCGCGGCCGGCACCTTCGCCGCCTCCCTCCCGCTGCTGCGGATGACCGTCGCGAGCACGGAGGCGGCCGGGGAACAACGGCAAGCCGTGGACAGCCCCTCCTGACCGACAGGCGCACAGGTAGGGCCCCTCGCCTCTCCAGGCAAGGGGCCCTGTACGGCCGTCCCGGCGCTCAGCCCGCCGTCATGTCCACGAGCGGCAGGCTCCCCCCGGCCAGGCCGATCGTCGCGGAGACGAGGGCCCGCAGCACAGTGTCCTCTGCGGTGTCGTCCGGTACGACCAGGCGCTGGAGGATCAGCCCGTCGAAACCGGTGAGGAAGAACCGCGCGATCGTCTCCGCCGGCTGGGCCAGCTCCCGCCCCGTGCGCTCCGCCGCCTCGGCCACCAGCTTCGCCGTCACCGCGATCGTTCCGCGGTAGTGGCTGTCCACGGCCTCGTGCAGGTGCGGTGTGCGCAGCGCGACCATGGTCAGCTCGGTGAGCAGCTGATGACTGGCCGGCTGTTCGCGCAGCGTCCGCCACAGGGCGCCCGCGAGCGTGGCCAGCGTCTCCTCGAAGCCGCTCCCCTCGGGCACCGCCCCCTCGACCTGCGCGATCAGGTCGGACGTCAACTGCTCCATCACCGCGCGGTACAGCTCCTCCTTCGTCCCGAAGGTGTAATGCACCGTCGCCTGCGCCACACCCAACTCGGCGGCAATCGCCCGCGTGCTTCCGGCGGCCACGCCCTCCCTGGTCATCAGGTCGATGGCGGCCTTGATCAACTGAGGGCGGCGCTCCGCCGCGGTCACATGAGCCATGCGAACATTGTAGCGACTCAGTCTCGTGAGCGAGTCGATCGATCAAGTCGTTTCCGGCGATGGAGGACAGCCGGACGGTCCCAGGAATGACGATTTGTCGATGGGGTGCCCGCCCTCCAGGAGCCGTCGTGGTGAGGATCAGGCCGGAGACCCGCATCTAGCTGAAGGGCATATCGACGCCGGGGCGGGGGTCGGTGCGCTGACGGTGCCGACGCCGGTTACAGGGCCTTGCGGGTGCCCCGGACCCGCAGTACGCGTCCGCGAGGACGGCAGTAAGGACTGCGAGGACGAGGGCGCCGCCGACCTGGCTGGAGGTCTGGACGACGCCGGAGGCGAGGCCCTGTTCGGAGTCGTCGATGCCTTCCGTGGCCTGGGCCATGATCGCGCCGTATCCGAAGGCGAAGCCGCCGCCGAGGAGGACCAGGGAGGGGAACATGCCGGTCGCGTAGGTGGGGTAGGCGCCTGCCGAGATCAGGAACCAGACGTAGCCGCACGCCGCGCGGACCTGCTGCGCGGGACGCGGCCACGTGATCCTCAACAGCATCGCCCCGGCCGCCTACCGCGAGGGCCGCGAGCGGGCCGTACCGCCGGACGCGACCGGGCCCGTGGTCGGCTCGCTGGCCAAGTTCCGCGGCAAGAAGGCCGCCGGTACGCTCCTCGCGGCCTTCCGGCTGTTGCTGAGGGACGTTCCCTCGCCGGGGAGATCGGCGCAGACCAGCCGGGCCCGAGATCCGTACGGCGATCGCCGCACTGGACCTCACCGAACGGGTCACGCTGACCGGCAAGGCCGCCCGCCGGGACGCCCTGCGCCACATCCGCGGCATGGACCTCTTCGTCCACGACGGCTGCCCCAACGCCGTACTGGAGACGATGGCCGCCGGCACCCCCCTCGTGGCGAACACCGTCGGCGCCGTCCCCGAGATGATCGCCGACGGCCGCGAAGGCCTGCTGGTGTCACCGGCCGGTTCCCCGCCGGCCCTGCGCGACGCGATGCTGAAGACCCTCCACGAGCCCGACGCCGCGTCGGCCCGCGCCGAACGGGCCCGGGAGGCGGTACGGACCCGGTTCGCCCCCGAGCGGGAGGTGCGGGAACTGACGGCGGTGTACGAGGCGTGCCGCCCGCCCCTGACGCTCCCCGCATGGCGCGGCGCCCCGTCGGGTACGGCGCCGACGGGCCGGTGACCGTCGTGCGCACCCCGGAGGAGCTGTGGCAGACCCTCGCCGGCGACCGGTCCAAGTCGTCCTCGTCGAGGGCACGTTGCGGCTGCGGGGACAGGTCGACGTCGGCGCCAACACGACCGTCGCCGGCATCGGCCCGGACGCTCGCCTGACAGGCGGCGGGCTGCACATCCGGGGCCGCGAGAACGTGCTCGCCGCGACCTCATCGGACTCGCCGCCGGCACCGACCCGGTCACCGCCCAGGCGTCGCGGCTGGTGTGGATCGACCACCACGAGTTCTTCAGCGACCGCGACCACGGCAAGGACTTCTACAACGGCCTGGTCGCTGTCACCAGCCGCCACAGCCCCGAGAACGGCGCCGCGACCCTCCGGAACAACGCCCTGGCTCGAACGGGCGACCGGTGGCGAGCGATTTCTGCGTTCCCGATGGAACAGAGGGTCAAGGAGGCGTGAAGGCTGAGGGGATTTTCCCGGTTCGGTAGGGGGTGGTGGTATCGATTCTTGTGATGGATCCGGGCTTCGGGGGGAGAACCGTCATGGCACTCGTCGTCAGTTTCACGGGCCGAGTTCCGTTCACCGCGCAGGGCTCGGGGTCCTGGCTTCAGGTGTGGTCGTACACGATTCAGGCGGGGCCGGCGGAGTTGTTGCCGGGGCAGCGGGTCGCGCTGGCGTTGCCTGCGGATGCGGATGTGCGTGATCCGGCGCTGTTCTCCGGAGTTCCGGCGTTGGCCGGCATGTTTCTGGAGACCGGTGACGGGGCGGGGCGCCAGTATGTGGGGCGTGTGGTGAGCGGGACCGGCGTCCAGACTGTCTCGTTCGTGGCCCCGCAGGCGCAGCAGAACCGGGAACTGCTGCTCGTGACGCAGTCGCAGCCGGGCCGGCCCTGGTCGGTGAAGCCGTTCGCGACGAGCCCTTCGGGGCCGAGCGACAACGTGGGCGTACTCCCGGCTCCTGCCCCGGCGCCGGGTCCCGGTCCGGGCCGCCCGGTCGGCGACTTCGCGGGCACGGTCCCGTACGCGAGTGAGCTGTTCGGCGTCTACCAGCCCCTGCCGGGCTGGCTCGGCCACGCCTCGACCGCGCGGGCCGCCGCCGCACTCGACGTACGGCTGCCGGAGGGAGCGCCGGACGGCCCGGGGCGGGGCACGCTCGGTGAGGGCGTCCTGGCCCCGCTGGCCCCGCTCGCGGTGTGGGGCAACCGGCCGCCGACGGACGGCATCCTCTCGCCGGTCGGCCTGGTCAACCTCTTCCGGGAGTACTTCTTCGAGTTCGACACCTTCCTCGGCCCGCCGGTCGGCCACCTGTGGCTGAGCCCGGGCGGCACCGTCGAGGTCGTGGAGACCTCCACCCGGCGCACCCTGGTCGAGCGGACCGCCGAGCAGTCCGAGACGTCCACCCGCAAGACCGAGGAGGCGCTGACCGAACAGACCGACCTCGCCGACGCGGTCAAGGAGTCCAACGCCAACGAGACCTCGCTCGGAGTGACCTCGAACGCGAGCGCCAACTACGTCGGCATCGTGCACGCCGACGTCAGCGCCAGCTACAGCACGAAGAACACCACGAACAAATCCTCCGAGGTCAGCCACAAGCACTCCCGCACCCAGAGCTCCAAGGCCAGCAGCGAGATCACCCGGAACTTCAAGACCACCTTCAAGACGGTCACCGAGACCACCGACACGTCGAGCCGCCGGTACGTGGTGCAGAACACCACCGACAAGCTCGTCAACTACGAACTGCGCCGCAAGATGCGCAAGGTCGGGGTCCAGCTCCAGCACATCGGCACCCAGCTGAGCTGGCAGGTGTTCGTCGCCGACCCGGGCCGCGCCCTGGGCCTGGGCGAACTCGTCCACGTGGTGCCCGCCCCGGACCTGACCGCGCTCAAGCAGCCGGTCAAACCCCCGCCCCTGGCCCAGGCGCGCGTCACGTACTCGGACAACTACCCGATCCAGAAGACCGCCGACAGCGACAACGCCCCGCACCAGGACGCCGACTGGGTGAAGCAGGACGGCTGGGACCGGCTCTGGCGGGGCGAGGAGGACGAGTACATTGTCGCCCACTTCGAGTACTCCGCGCCGCCGCCGGGACCGGGCTGGAAACTCAGCACCGCGCCCGGCAACGAGATCCGCAAGGTCTCCGCGACGACCAGCAGCGGCCAGGTCGCCAAGTTCCTCGCCACCTACGAGGTCCTGGACGCCACGTCCGGCCGGTTCCGCGTCAACTGCACCAACGTGCACTTCGGGGGCGGCCCCTACATCGCGTTCACCCTCGCCCTCGTCTGGGAGCCGCCGCCCCCGGAGCAGGACCCCGCCCAGCGGCAGTACCTCGCCGAGCTCGCCGTGTATGAGCACGAGGTGGCCAAGGTGCAGCGCGCCGCGTACGCGCAGGCGGTGCACGACCGGCTCGACCTGATCACCAAGGTCAGGCAGCGGGACTCCGAGGACCTCCGCAAGGAGGAGCGGCACAGCGTCTTCGCCGACCTGATCGGCCAACTCGACCTGTTCCAGGGCCAGGACGAGAAACGGCACCTGTCGGCCGAGCTGATCCGCGGCATGTTCGACGTCGACCAGATGCTGTACTTCGTCGAACCGGACTACTGGCGCCCGGCGCCCACCACGGGCGCGGGGGAGCAGACACCGGTACGGCCGGGCCCCGACGCGGTGGGCCGCTACCCCGTACCGCCGCACGACTGGGACGCCACCTCCGGCGATCCCGTCGCCGGCGCCACGGTCACCAGCCGCTTCAGCCACACCGGCGCGGTCAACCCGCCACGCGCCACCACCTCCACGCCACCCGGCCAGCTGGAACACCGGGTCGACTACCTCATCACCGAGAACACCCCGCCCGCCCCCACCGGCAGCTCCCTGGGCTGGCTGATCCAGGCCGACGGCGACGAACGGCGCAACGAGTTCCTCAACGCCTCCTGGGTCAAAGCCGTCCTGCCGGTCCGCCCCGGCCACGAACTCGACGCCCTGGGCTGGCTGTCCAGCGCCCACGTCGAAGGCGACGCGGCCCTCGACAAGGAGTACGCCTGGCAGACCGGCGACCCCGCCGACTGGCAGGGCAAGTCGATCGGCTGGGTCCTCCAGGCGCTCGCCGCCGAACTCCAGGCCCGCAACACCGACATCACCCGCACCCTCGCCGCCGAGCGGGTCTTCGAGACCGGCTTCGACCCCCTGGACGGCGGCTTCCGGCCCGCCGACCCCTACCAGATCTTCGACCAGTGGACCGAGGTCCTGCCCACGGACCAGGTGGTGGCCGTCGAGGTCACGTACGACCCCCGGACGGGGCGCCAGCTGTGACGGCCGGGGCCCGGTGACGCCGTGCGGCTGACCGTCGTCAACGCCCGTCCCGCCGTACCGCTGTGGACGCACTTCCTGCTGAAGAAGTGGACGGCCACCGTCGAGACCCGCGCCCAGGGCGCCGGTGCCGGGCGGCCCGTGCCGGTGCCCGTGGGGCCCTCGGGGTTCACGGCCGACCTCGCGCCCGGCACCGCCTGGCTGCGCCTGGTGATCGACGCGAGCGTCGACGTGGACCGCACGACCTACCCGATGCTCCGCATCCAGCAGGAGTTCACGGTCACGCCCGACGGCGGGCTCGTACCGCTCGGCTGGCGCAAGGGCCCCGCGTACGACCCGCTCGGCCGCCCGAAGGGGATTCCCGCGCTCCACCCGCTGCTGAAGGTCACCGGCACCACCGTCGGCCTGGACGTGCGGTTCGTCGACATCACCGACCTCTACAACGCCCTGCACGGCCGCTCCGCCTGGGCGCAGGTCATGAACCTCCTGCGCGGCACCGACCGCACGATCCGGGCCCTGGCGAGCCTGGGCGGCCACCCGCTGGTCTGGTACGCGGTCCTGCCCGCCAGCACCTACCGCCTGCCCCGGATCAAACCGGCCGTCATGATCATGCCCGCCGACTACGGCGCGATCTATTACGACAACAGCCTGACCGGGCTGCGGTCCTCGCTGCACGGCGTCTCCGTCGTCACCCCGGACAACAACCTCCAGTCGGGCCTGGAGATCCTGGCCAGGCTGCTGACCGAGCCGCTCACGGACGACCGGTACGAGAAACTCCTCGCCCCCTACATCGACGTGCGCAAGACGTTCCGCGGCGACCCGGCCGCGCTGCCCGGCCCCCTGCACCACTTCCGGGGCGTGCTGTCCTACCTCCCCGACAAGGATCCGGTACCCCAGTACTGGGACGTCCCGCTCGGCTTCGAGCGGGCCATCCACGACGAGCAGTACGTCCTGCTGGTGCCGCTGATGAACGGCGGCGACGGCGGCGTCCTCCTCCAGCGCGGGCTCGCCGACCTGACCGACGGCGCCGTCCGGACCGTCTACACCCACGGCACGGCCCTGGACGCCGACACCCTCGCCGTCGACAAGCCGGTGCTGATGGCCTACAGCCAGTCCGGCGGCAACGCCTTCACCAGCGCCGGCAACAACCTCAAGGACACCGGCGGCCTCGTCCTCTTCGAGACCGTCTACACCAACGAACCCCCGCGCGACGCCCCCAACAGCCGACTCCTGCTGGGCAAGGACGTCATCCCCAAGCTCCTCAAGGAGAACGTCAAGGTCGTCGTCATCGGCCGCTGGCGCGAGCGCCCCCGCTCCTACCTGCCCGACGGCAAACTCCTGCCGGGCATCACCGTCCTCCCCGACGCCGCGAACTACCACCTGCTCGACTATCCCCTGCCCGCCGACGGCCGACTGGCCTCGGCGCACCCCGTCGTCGCGCTCCGCTACTCACGCCTCGTGGACGGCAAGCACGACAAGGCCCTGGACCTGATCCTCGGATCGGACGACCCCGCCCACGTCGACCCAGCCACGGCCCAGAACGAAGCGGCCGTCGAGGCGTCGATCGCCGCGTACCGGAAGGCGGGCCTCAGCGACGAGGCCATCGTGCGCCGGGTGTTCTCGATGGAGTACCTGCCGGACCGAAGGGGCGCCTACTACCCGCACAACCTCATCCTCGCGGGCGGCCAGCACCTGGACCCGGGGACGAAGACGTACCGGGGGTTCATCCAGGAGGCGCTGAGCGTGTTCGGACACTGACCCCGCGGACGCCGCCGGCCTCGCGCGGGGGAGGCCGACGGCACGGTCGGTGCCTTACAGGTGCGGGAGCACGAAGTCGTACCCGGCGACGTTGTGGGCGGCGCCCGCCGGGCAGGTGCCGTTGGTGGGGTAGCCGTAGTAGTAGAGCCCGTAGCACTTGGGGCAGAAGCGCCAGTTGCGCTGCGAGGCCGGGGTCTCGGGGATGTCGTGCGGGAGCACGAAGTCGTACCCGGCCGCCGCGTGCGCCGCGCCGGCGGGGCAGCGGCCGTTGTCCGGGTAGCCCCAGAAGAACATGCCGTAACACTTCGTGCAGAAGCGCCAGTTGTGCTGGGCGGTGGGGGTCTCCGGGATGCTGTGCGGGATGTTGAAGTTGTAGCCGGCCGAGTCGTGGCCGCCACCGGCCGGGCAGGCGCCGTCGGTGGGGTAGCCGCGGAAGAACAGGCCGTAGCACTTCGTGCAGAACCGCCAGTCGGCCTGGTTCGCGCGGACCGCCGCGTGCGCGGAGGGGGCGGTCGCCGCGGTCGCCGCGGCGGCGCCGATGCCGACCGCCGCGAGGCCGAGTACCCGGCCGAGCACGGTCCGGCGGGCCGGACGGGAATGCTGCTGCGGTGCGTCGTCGCGTCTTGCCGGTAAGCCCATGGGTGCACCCCTTCGTAAGGGCCTTCTGGTGGAGCCCGAGTGGGCGTTCGGTGCGACCAGTATTCGACCCATCACTTTGGGTGGTCAACGGGTGTGCCCTGTCCTACGGGGTCCGTTCCGCGCGCAACGCGCGGGGCGTGACGCCGAGTTGGCGGCGCATCGTGCGCGTCAGGTGGCTCTGGTCGGTGAAGCCGCAGGCGAGGGCGATCTCGGCGATGGGGGAGGCGGTGGTGAGGAGCGCGATGCGGGCCCGTTCCAGGCGTTGCCGCAGGACGTACTGGTGCGGGGAGTGCCCCGTGGAGGCGCGGAAGGTGCGCGAGAAGTGGGAGGAGCTGACGCCCGCGATCCGCGCGAGGGTGTCCAGGCTCAGGGGCTCGGCGAGGTTGGCGTGGATGTAGTCGGTGACCTGGGCGAGCCGGCGCGGCGCGAGCCCCGACCCGGCGGGCCTGGCCGCGTTGCCGTGGGCGGAGGCGACCTTGATGACGTGCGCGGCGATCGCCTGGACCAGGGACTGCGCGTACAGCCCGTCGGCCGGGCCGCTCTGCTCGTACTCCAGGACCAGGCGCTCCACCATCATCGCGAGGAACGCGTCGCTGAGGTGGTACGCGGGCGTGATCTCCAGGGTGCCGCGCAGCCCGCCTTCGTCGGCGAGCTTCTCCAGCCAGGCGGGGTCGAGGGAGACGAGCATCAGCTCGGCGTCCTCCTGCCAGCGGGGGCGCGCGGCCCAGCCCGCCGGGTTGACCAGGGACTGGCCCCAGTGGAAGCGCTCACGGCGCGCGAAGCCGTCGGCGGACCAGTCGAGGCGCGTCGAGGTGCCCGCGTGCACGACGAGGACGTGGCTGTCCGGCCCCGCGGACGGCTGGCCGGCGGGGTGTTTCCCGGCCGCGAGTTCCACGTCCCGCTCCACGACCGCGTGCGCGAGGCCCGTGCCGCTGCCGGAGAGGTGCACGAGATGGGGCTTGATCAACGAACGCGACACGCTCCCATTCTGGCCGCAGGGGCGGCTTGATCGCACACCCCGTCCATAGCGTGATGCGTTTGTCCAAAGACCGCAGGATCGTGCAAGAGGCGACGGGAGCCGCCGGGCGATGGTGATCGTGCACGTCGAACCGACACCATCACGAAGGCGGAATCCCCATGAGCGTCAACCACTCCCTCTCCGGCCGGACCGTCCTGGTCGGCGCGGGCGCCAAGAACCTCGGCGGCCTCATCAGCACCACCGTCGCGGCCCAGGGCGCGAACGTCGTCGTCCACTACCACTCCGACGCGACCGAGCCCGACGCCCGCCGGACCCTGAAGGCGATCGAGGCGGCCGGGGGCAAGGGGCTGCTCGTCCAGGGAGACCTGTCCCAAGTGGCCGACGTCGAAAGGCTGTTCACGACGGCCAAGGACCACTTCGGCGGGATCGACATCGCGGTCAACACCGCCGGCATGGTCCTGCGCAAGCCCATCGTGGACACCACGGAGGAGGAGTACGACCGGATGTTCGCCGTCAACTCCAAGGCCGCGTACTTCTTCCTCCGCGAGGCCGGACGCCACCTGAACGACGGCGGCAGGATCATCACCGTCCTGACCTCGCTGCTGGCGGCCTTCACCGACGGCTACTCCACGTACGCCGGCGCCAAGGCCCCCGTCGAACACTTCACCCGCGCCGCCGCGAAGGAGTTCGCCGCCCGCGGTATCACCGTCAACAACGTCGCCCCCGGCCCCATGGACACCCCCTTCTTCTACGCCCAGGAAACCCCCGAACGCGTCGCCTTCCTCCAGTCCCAGGGCCTGGGCGGACGCCTCACCGAGACCGAGGACATCGTGCCCCTCGTCGTGTTCCTCGCCACGGACGGCGGCTGGATCAACGGCCAGACCATCTTCGCGAACGGAGGATTCACCACACGCTGAACGGGCCTGCGGCTCGGACTCTTCGGTGAGGTCGATGCGCGGACAGACAGTCCGGAGGGCGGAAACGTGAGTCGGCCGGGCTGGGGTCTTTGACGGCGGTGTTCTGGCCGATGCCCTCGGAGGTTGTGGAGTTGGGTACGGTCGAGGTGTGAGGGGGTGGCTCTGCGGGATGGG
>NZ_LIRL01000301.1 GCF_001419795.1 Streptomyces niveiscabiei | reverse complement strand
CCCCACCCCAGCTCCACCCCGCGGACCTCTTCGCGGAACGCCTCCTCGCCGTCCTCACCGGCCGCCACCCCGTCCACGCCATGCTCCGCCACACCCTCGGCGAGGCCTACGACGACCTGGCCCGCCTCGCGGAACACGGCCCCCTGCGCACGACCCGAGGCACCACCCCCGTCCTCCGCGACCTCGGCTACGAACTCCCCCGCCCCGGCGCCATCGAGGCCTTCGCCCGCATCTCCACCGGCCCCCGCATCCGCGCCATGGCCTTCCGCCTGGAACTCGGCACGGACCGCCGCTGGCGCTGCACAGCGGTAGAACTGGACGCCGGAAACCCCTGACCAGCCGCCAACCCCCACCAAAGCCGAAGGGCCGGACACCCAAGGCGTCCGGCCCTTCACAAACCCACTCAGCCTTCGCGAACCGGCTCGGCGCTTCCGGACCGGCTCGGCGCTCCGGGCCGCCCAGCCCGCCCGGGTCGGCTCAGCCTTCCCGGGCTGGCCCGGCGCTCTCAGCTCGCCGCCCGGGGCCACTCAGCCTCTCGGCCGCTCAGCCCCGCGCAGCGCAGGCAGCGCCCGGCGGCTTACTTCCGGCGCCGCTTGGCGCCCTTCGCCTGCTTGCGGCGCTCCGCGCGCGTCAGGCCGTCCGCCTCGGACCGCACCGGCTCGTCGTCCTCGTCGAAGTCGCCCTCGATCGTGCCGCCCTCACCGTCCACGGTCGGCGCGGAGAAGTGCAGCCGCTGCCGCTGAGGCGCGTCGAGGCCCTTCGCCCGGATCTCGGGGCGGGCGCCGGCCTGCGCGGGAACCGCGTCCTGCTTCTCCAGGTCGGTCACCGCGTCGGAGACGGGCACCTCCTCGACCTGCTGCTCGACCTGGACCTCCAGGTTGAACAGGTAGCCGACGGACTCCTCCTTGATGCCCTCCATCATGGCCGTGAACATGTCGAAGCCCTCGCGCTGGTACTCGACCAGCGGGTCCTTCTGCGCCATCGCGCGCAGCCCGATGCCCTCCTGGAGATAGTCCATCTCGTAGAGGTGCTCACGCCACTTGCGGTCCAGAACGGACAGCACGACCCGCCGCTCCAGCTCCCGCATGATCTCGGAGCCGAGCTGCGTCTCCCGCTCCTCGTACTGCGCGTGGATGTCGTCCTTGATGGACTCGGAGAGGAACTCGGCGGTGAGCCCGGCCCGGTCGCCCGCCGCGTCCTCCAGCTCCTCGACGGTGATCTTCACCGGGTAGAGCTGCTTGAACGCGCCCCACAGCCGGTCGAGGTCCCAGTCCTCGGCGAAGCCCTCCGCGGTCTCGGCGGAGACGTACGCGTCGATCGTGTCGTCCATGAAGTGCACGACCTGCTCCTGAAGGTCCTCGCCCTCAAGAACGCGGCGCCGCTCGCCGTAGATGACCTCGCGCTGCCGGTTGAGCACCTCGTCGTACTTCAGGACGTTCTTACGCGTCTCGAAGTTCTGTTGCTCGACCTGCGACTGCGCGGACGCGATCGCGCGGGTGACCATCTTGTTCTCGATCGGCACGTCGTCCGGCACGTTCGCCATGGACATCACGCGCTCGACCATCTGCGCCTTGAACAGCCGCATCAGGTCGTCACCGAGGGAGAGGTAGAACCGCGACTCACCGGGGTCGCCCTGACGCCCGGAACGACCGCGGAGCTGGTTGTCGATACGCCGCGACTCGTGCCGCTCGGTGCCCAGCACGTAGAGCCCGCCGGCCGCCTCGACCTCGTCCTTCTCGGCCTTGACCGCCTGCGTGGCCTTCTCCAGCGCGGCGGGCAGCGCGGCGGCCCACTCCTCGATGTGCTCCTCGGGGTCGAGCCCGCGCTGGCGCAGCTCCGCCTCGGCGAGGTCCTCGGGGTTGCCGCCGAGCTTGATGTCGGTACCGCGGCCGGCCATGTTCGTGGCGACCGTGACGGCGCCCTTGCGGCCGGCCTGCGCGACGATCGACGCCTCGCGCTCGTGGTGCTTCGCGTTCAGCACCTCGTGCTGGATGCCCCGCTTGGAGAGCTGCTGCGAGAGGTACTCGGACTTCTCGACGGAGGTCGTGCCGACCAGGATCGGCTGGCCCTTCTCGTGCTTCTCCGCGATGTCGTCGACGACCGCCTCGAACTTGGCGACCTCGGTGCGGTAGATCAGGTCCGACTGGTCCTTGCGGATCATCGGCTTGTTCGTGGGGATCGGGACGACGCCGAGCTTGTAGATCTGGTGGAACTCGGCGGCCTCGGTCATCGCCGTACCGGTCATCCCGGACAGGCCCGGGACCTCCTTGCCGGCGTGGTCGGCGCGCTTGTAGAGGCGGAAGAAGTTCTGGAGGGTGATCGTGGCGAGCGTCTGGTTCTCGTCCTTGATGTCCACCCCTTCCTTCGCCTCGATCGCCTGGTGCATGCCCTCGTTGTAGCGGCGGCCGGCGAGGATACGGCCGGTGTGCTCGTCGACGATCATGACTTCGCCGTCCATGACGACGTAGTCCTTGTCCTTCTTGAAGAGCTCCTTCGCCTTGATGGCGTTGTTCAGGTAGCCCACCAGAGGGGTGTTCACCGACTCGTAGAGGTTGTCGATGCCCAGCCAGTCCTCGACCTTGGAGACCCCGGACTCGTGGATCGCGACCGTGCGCTTCTTCTCGTCGACCTCGTAGTCGCCGGTCTCCTCAAGGCCCTTGAGCGGGTTGCCCGCCTCGCCCTTCTTCAGGCGCAGGACGAGCTTGGCGAAGTCGCCGTACCACTTCGTCGCCTGGTCAGCCGGGCCGGAGATGATCAGCGGGGTACGGGCCTCGTCGACCAGGATCGAGTCGACCTCGTCGACGATCGCGAAGTTGTGGCCGCGCTGCACCAGTTCGTCCTGCGACCACGCCATGTTGTCGCGCAGGTAGTCGAAGCCGAACTCGTTGTTCGTGCCGTACGTGATGTCGCAGGCGTACTGCTCGCGGCGCTGCGCCGGCGTCATGTTCGCGAGGATGCAGCCGACCTCGAGACCGAGGAAGCGGTGCACACGGCCCATCATCTCGGAGTCGCGCTCGGCGAGGTAGTCGTTGACGGTGATGAGGTGCACGCCCTTGCCGGACAGCGCGTTCAGATACGCCGGCAGCGTGCCGACCAGGGTCTTGCCCTCGCCGGTCTTCATCTCCGCGACGTACCCCATGTGCAGCGCGGCGCCGCCCATGATCTGTACGTCGTAGTGCCGCTGGCCGAGGACGCGCTTGGCGGCCTCGCGCACGGTGGCGAACGCCTCGGGCATCAGGTCGTCCAGGCTCTCACCATCGGCGTACCGCTGCTTGTACTCCTCCGTGAGGGCGCGCAGCTCGGCGTCGGAGAGGTCGACGAAGTCCTCTTCGATGGAGTTGACCTGGTCCGCGATGCGGTGCAGCTTGCGCAGGATCTTGCCTTCGCCTGCACGCATGAGCTTCGAGAGGACGGACACGGGGGTTGGTCTCCTTGCCGGTCGGGCCTGGGACGGTCGGGTTCCTTCTGCATTGCTGAGCAACGGCCATCGTATGCGAGGACCCCACCACGCCGGGAGGCCCGCCGTGACACAGCCCACCCGCCGCCCCACAACTCCTACACCCCCACAA
>NZ_LIRL01000300.1 GCF_001419795.1 Streptomyces niveiscabiei | reverse complement strand
CTGTGCCTGCTCACGGCGGCGTGCGGCGCGTCGCCCGCCGGGGAGCGGGCGGGCGGTACGGCGGAAGCCGGCTACCCGGTGACCCTGACCAACTGCGGGCAGGAGGTGACGTTCACGAAGTCCCCGCGCCGGGTCGTCGTCATGAACGGCGCCTCCGTCGCCGAGGTCTCCACCCTCCTCGCCCTCGGCCTCAAGGACCGGATCGTCGCCAACCAGCAGAGCTACGGCGCCTCCGAAGTCCCGGGCCGGGCCGCCGAGATCAAGGCGCTGCCCACCGGGAACGTGAAGCCGAACGACGCCTACGACATCCCCCGCGAGTCGATGCTCGCCCTGCGCCCCGACCTCGTCCTGTCCGTCACCTCGTACGGCTTCGAGGAGAAGAACGGCTTCGCCACACGCGAGCAGTTGAGGACGGTCGGCGCCAACAGCTATGTCTCTCCGGCGGGTTGCGACCAGGACCCGTCGAAGATGACCGTCGCCGACAGCTATCGGCTCCTGCGCGACATGGGGAAGGTGTTCGGCGTCTCCGACCGGGCCGAACGGCTCGTCGCCGCCTCGCAGAAGCACATCGCGGCCGTCACGGCGAAGACCAGGGCCGCGAAGAAGCCGAACGTGATGGTCCTCTTCTCCAACATGTCCATGGGGACCGACGACTTCAGCTCGGTCGTCTCCCGGGGCATCTTCAACGACATCCTCGCCAAGGCCGGCGCCGCCAACGCCTTCGCGGACGCCGCCACGACCACCTTCGCCGACCTCAGCAAGGAGAAGGCCGCCGCGACCAGCGTGGACGCGCTCGTCGTCATCGCCTACAACGACCCGAACCCGGCGGCCTACGCCGAGAAACTGCTCAAGGAGTTCCCCCAGTGGCCGGCCGCCCGCAGCAAGACGTACGTGACGCTGTCCGACTCGATGTACCTCGGCCCGAGCAACGACCTGGCCGTGGAGAAGATCGCCAGGACCCTGCACCCGGACGCCTTCTGACCCGGTACCGGACGGCGCTGGCGTTCACGCTCCTGCCGTGCGCGCTGGCCGCCTCGATGATCCTGGGCATCAGCGTCGGCGCGGTCACCGTCCCCGTCGGCGACGTCTGGACGATCGTCCTGCACCACGTCACCGGCGCGGGCGCCCCGCCGTCCGACCCGGCGCTCGACCAGATCGTGTGGACGTTCCGCACCCCGCGCGTCCTGCTCGCCGCCCTCGTCGGCGCCGGGCTCGCGGTCTGCGGCGCGGTGCTCCAGACCGTCGTGTCCAACCCGCTCGCCGACCCCATCGTCCTCGGCTTCTCCTACGGCGCGACGCTCGGCGCGGTCCTCGTCATCACCCTCGGCGGCGGCGCCGCGCTCGCCGGGCTCGGGGTGTCGGGGGCGGCGTTCCTCGGGGCGGTCGCCGCCGGGGCGGTGGTCTTCGCGCTCGGCCGGCGGCAAGGGCGCCTCGCCCCGACCCGGCTGGTCCTCGCCGGGGTCGCCGTCGGGTACGTGCTGCTGTCCGCGACCAGCTTCGTCCAGCTCCAGGCGTCGCCGACCGAGCTGCGGACGGTGATGTTCTGGATGCTGGGCAGCGTCGCGGGCGCGGAGTGGGACCAGGTGCCCGCGGTCGCGGTGGTCGTGCTGGCCGCGACGGTGCTGCTGGCGCTGTTCGGGCGCCGCCTGAACGTCCTCCTCGCGGGCGACGAGTCCGCCACGGCGCTCGGCGTCGACGTCAACCGGCTGCGGGCGGTCCTCCTGGTCCTGTGCGCGCTCCTCACCGGGACCGTCATCGCCGTCGCCGGCAGCATCGGCTTCGTCGGCCTGATGATCCCCCACCTGGTCCGCCTCACGCTCGGCGCCGACCACCGCAGGCTGCTGCCGCTGACGGCGCTGCTGGGCGCGGTGTACCTGGTCCTGGTCGACCTGCTGTCCCGCACGCTGAGCCGCCCGAACGAACTCCCGCTGGGCATCCTGACGGCGCTGCTGGGAGCGCCGTTCTTCCTGTGGCTGCTGCGCCGGAACAAGGGGCTGGACTGATGGAACCCGGAGCTGGACCGATGCGACTCACCGTCGAAGGACTCCATGTCACCCTCGACCGCACCCCGATCCTCCACGGCGTCACCCTGGAGGCCGGCAAGGGCGACATCGTCGGCCTGGTCGGCCCCAACGGCAGCGGAAAGTCAACCCTGTTGCGGACCGTCTACCGCTCCCTGCGCCCCGCCCAGGGAGTGGTCCGGGTCGGCGAGGACGACGTCTGGACCCTGACACCCCGAGCCGCGGCCCGCCGTACCGCCGCCGTCCTCCAGGACACCGCGGGCAACACCACCGGCCTGACGGTCGAGGAGATCGTCGCCCTCGGCCGCAGCCCCCACCACGGCCTGCTGACCCGGGACGGCGCCGAGGACCGGCGGGCCGTCGACGACGCGATCGACCGCTGCGGCGTACGCCCGTACGCGGACCGCCCCTACACCTCCCTCTCCGGCGGCGAACGCCAACGGGCCCTCCTCGCGCGGGCGTTGACCCAGAACCCGGACCTCCTGGTGCTGGACGAACTCACCAACCACCTCGACATCCGCGCCCGCTTCGAACTCCTCGGCCTCATCCGCGCCACCGGCATCACCACCCTCGCGGTCCTCCACGACCTCGACCTCGCGGCCCGCCTCTGCGACCACCTGGTGGTCCTGCACGCCGGCACCGTCGTCGCGGCGGGCCCGGTCCTGGAGGTCCTCACGCCGGAGATCCTCGCGACCGTCTTCGGCGTCCACGCGACGACGGAACGGCACGCGGACGGCGTCGTACGGATCACGTACGCGGCGCAGCCGCTGGCGCACGCCGGACGGGAGGGCGGTCGCTGAGCAAGGCGCCATGCCGCACCGGCCACACCGGGTCGCCCTGCCTGTCTGCTGGACCCGCACCGAGCCGTCGGGCACACCATCCACCTTGCGCGTCCTGCGCGGCGTCGCCACCGACGTCGAGGAGGCGGTGCCGATCGTCGTCGGTGGTACGGGGGTCGCGGCCCGTGCTCCGTGAACACGCGATCGCGCCGACGAACCTCAAGATCCGCCCGTCCGGTCCAGGTCGCGCAGGCGCAGGTGCAGCTCCGCCAGGAAACGCGTCTGCGCGTCGCGCGGGTCGAAGCCGCTGACCTCACGGATGCGTTGCAGGCGGTAGCGGAAGGTGTTCGGGTGCAGATGCAGTTCCGTGGCCGCGGCGTTGGTGTCGCCGAAATGGTCCAGGTAGCAGCGCAAGGTGGCCAGGAGCTGGGTGTGGTGCTGACGGTCGTGGCGTTCCAGGAGGGATACGGCGCCGCCGAGGGTCTCATCGTCCTGGCGGAGGGCTCCGCGCAGACGGGAGAGTGCGTACAGAAGCTGGACATCCTCGAAGGAGGCCACGCGGGGGGCTGCCGGGTACTGCTGTTGCAGTCCGGTGACCCGGTCGGCCTGGGACCGGGCGACCGGGATCCGGCCGGGATCCCCGACGGTGGTACTGACGGCCAGCACGATGCGCTCGCGCAGTGCCGCGCGGTCCCACAGATCCCGGGCGATCTTCAGGCAGCGGCCCATGGCTTCGGCGTCGTCCGTGGACTCCGGCCACAGCAGCACCGCGTAGGTGGCGTGATCGTGCCGTGCGACGAAGGAGCGAGGGTGCGCTGTCGTCAGGTACAGACGCAGGACGTCCGACGGGATCTCGGCGAACGCCGCATCGTGCGCCGGCCGGCACGACGCGGCGGCGAGCACGGTGAACTTGGCGGCCGGCAGACCCAGCCGACCGGCGGCCTGTTCGGCGGCCTCAGTACCGAGCAGGACGGCCCGCAGGTCGTCCTGCTCGGTGGCGCCCTGGCCGCCCGAGCGGCTCATACGGACGGCGATCGCCTGTGCGGCGGCGCGGAAGTGGGCCGACTGCCGCGAGTCGAAGGGAGTCTCCGTACTGGCCCACAGATAGCCCAGACGCGGACCGTCGTGCTGGACCCGGCAGGCCATCCGGGGCTTGGCCCGGTCGGAGGCCGGCTCCAGGAAGACGGGTTCCGGGGAGCTGATCAGGCGGGCGATGTCCCCCCGCGAGCGCAGCACCTCGACGAGCCAGGGCTGGGCCTGCCGCTCGAGGATCCCGGAGACCCTTTCCTCGTCGGCTGTGTGCTGCCCTCTGGACCAGGCGAGCACACGGAAGTCGGTGTCCTCCAGGACGATGGGCACGTGAAGGAGTTCCCCGGCCGCGTCGATGATCGAGAAAAGGTCTTCCCGCTGACCGGCGACCGCGGTCTCGGGTTCCGGCTGGAACATCACACCCACCTCCCCGGCTCCGACAGTCATGCTAGGCGGCACCTGCGCGGCACCGTGTGCGGCTCCGGTCAGCCGACGAGCCCGAGGAAGCGCTCGGCGTTGCCCCGGCGGATCAGCGCCTTCTCCTCGACGGTGAGAAAGGCACTGTCGCGCACCACCTGGCCGACGGGCCGCTCCCCCAGCGGGTAGGGATAGTCACTGCCGACCATGACCTGCCGCGGGCCGTAGGTGTCCACCAGCAGGCGCAGGGCGCGGGGGTCGAACACGACGGAGTCGACATGGAACCGGCCGGAGTAGTGCGAGGGCGGGTGCTGGGAGGTGCCGACCACGTCGGGGCGGCCCCGCCAGGCGTTGTCCATGCGGCCGAGCCAGAAGGCGAAGGACCCGCCGCCGTGCGCGAAGCAGATCCTCAGCCGGTCGTCGATGCGGTCGAAGACCCCGCCGAGGACCATCGCCACCAGCGACAGATGGGTCTCGGCGGGCATGGCGGTCAGCCACCGCGCCATCCAGCGGCGCAGGCGCGGTGAGTCGTCCATGTCCCAGGGGTGGACGAAGACCGGGACCTCCAGCTGTGCGCAGTGCTGAAGGAAGGTGACGATGCCCTCGCTGTCCAGGTCCCGGTCGCCGACGTGGTTGCCGATCTCCACTCCGCGGTGTCCGTTGGCCAGACAGCGTTCCAGTTCGCGGCAGGCCGCGTCGGTGTCCTGTAGGGGCACCTGGCAGAAGGGGATGAGGCGGTCGGGTGCCGGGGCGACGATGTCCAGGGCCAGGTCGTTGAAGATCCGTGCGATGCGGGCCGCCTCCGCGCCGCTGCGGCCGTAGTGGAAGAAGGCCGGCGTCGGTGAGACGACCTGCCTGCCAACACCGTCGGCGTCCATGTCCTTCAGGCGGGTCTCCGCGTCCCAGCACTGCGCGCCGATCCGGCGGAACTCCTGCGACCCGAGCATGATCATCGCGTCGGTCTCCGACTCGATGCGCAGCCAGGGGGCGGAGGGGCCGGCGTCCGCGCGGAGGTCGGGCCAGCCGTGGGGGACGTAGTGGGTGTGGACGTCGATGGCGGCGTACTCGGCCTCGTGGTCGTGCACCGGTCATCCCTTCCCGGGGTGCTCGGTCCCGCAGGCGCCGCAGACGCGGGCCTGCGGGTCGTCGTAGAAGGCGGCGAAGACCGGAGGCAGGTCGGCCACGATGTCGGTCACCTGGAGTTCCGCCTCGTGCAGGAGGGCGTGGCACTGGGGGCAGTACCACTGGAACTTCTCCAGGGTGCCCGGCTCACGGACGCGTTCGATGACCAGGCCGATGCTGTCGGCTTCCGGGCGCTGCGGGGAGTGCGGGAGGTTCCCGGGCAGCAGCCAGGTCTCGCCCTCCCGGATGTGCACGGAGTGCGGCCCGTCCTCGGTCATGACGTCGACGTACATGCTGCCGCGCAGCTGGTGGAACCACTCCTCGTACGGGTCGACGTGGTAGTCGGTGCGCTGGTTGGGGCCCCCGACGATCTGCACGATGAAGTCCGTGCCCAGGGCCATGGTGTGGTTGTTGACGGGCGGCTTGAGCAGGTGGGCGTGGTCGGCGATCCACTTCTGGAAGTGGATGACCTCGGGGATGGCGGTCATGACGGTGTCCTCGCGGGATGAGCGGGTCGGTGGCCCTGGCGGTGGCGGGTGAGGGTGGCGATGGCCTGCATCTCGATGAGCAGGTGCGGGTGCGGCAGCTGGTGGACGGCGACCGTGGTGCGGGTGGGGCCGTCGACGTCGAAGTACTCGGCGAAGACCTCGTTGTAGCCGCCGAAGTCGTTCATGGAGACCAGGTAGGTCGTGATCTGGGCGATGTCCTCCAGGCCGGCGCCCACGGACTCGAGGATGGCCCGCAGGTTCCCGATGACGGCGCGGGTCTGGGCACGGATGTCCAGGGTGGTCGTGCCCAGGGCGTCGGCCTCGGCGCCCTCGAAGGTGTTGTCCGGTCTGCGGGAACTGGTGCCGGAGACGAAGACGAGGTCTCCGACGACCTTGACGTGGGGGAAATGTCCCCGGGGGGTGGCCAGTCCGTCGACGACGTGTGCGGTGTTCATCGGCGGCCTTTCAGCGTGACGGTGCCGAGCCCCGCGATGTGGCACGCGGTGACGCCCGCGGTGAGCGGCAGGGCGGCGGTGGCGGCGCCGGCCAGGACGATCTGCCCGGGCGCGAGGGGGATGCGGCGCTTGCGGCAGATGCCGAGCAGGGCGTGCAGGGCGGCCAGGGGTGCCCCGAGAATCGCCGCGGTGGATCCGACGGCTTCCCGCTGGGGGGTGCGCAGCCGCACCGCCTTGTTCGCCACATCGCCCAGCGGACACCAGGCGCCGACGGCGTAACCGGCGGCCGAGGTGTTGTCGGCGACGACATCGGTGAGGGTGAAACGGAAGTCCTGGTACCGGGAGTCGATGACCTCCAGGGCCGGGGCCACCGCGTCCACGCACGAAGCGATGTCGGTCGTGGGATCGTCGGGATCGACGTGCTCGCTGAGCCGGAACGCCACCTCCGGTTCGACCCGGGGATGAATGAAGTCCGACAGGTCCAGCTCCGCGCCGTCGCCGATGCGCATGGCGTCGGTCAGACGTCCCACGATGACCTCGGAGACGCCCATCTGCGCCATCTTCGCCTTGCTGGTGAACCCCAGTTTCACGCCGGTGAGCCGCTCCCCCCTGGCCTGCCGCAGGCCGACCAGGGCCTTCTGTACGGCGTAGGCGTCGTCGATGCCTAGGGGGTGGGTGTCGGCGATGCTGGGGATGGGGCTCCGGTCGTTCTGGGCAGTGTCCAGACGATGAGCGAGTTGCGGATGGCCGGGGTTGGTCATGCCGCGCCTCCTGCCGTGACGGACTGAGCCGTGGCCGTGGTGGAGGCCCGGACCAGGTCCAGGGCGATGTCGGTGAGCAGGTCCTCCTGGCCGCCGACCAGGCCGCGGCGGCCGGCCTCCTGTAGCAGATGACGGGAGTCGATCCCGTGCCGCGCCGCGACGCGGGACGCGTGCAGCAGGAAGCTGGAGTACACGCCCGCCCGGCCGAGCGTCAGGGTGTCGCGGTCGACCTGGACAGGCCGCTCCCGCAGGGGTCGGACGAGGTCCTCGGCGGCGTCCTGGAGGGCGAGCAGGTCGCAGCCGTGGTGCCAGCCCATGAGGTCCGCCACGGCGACAAACGGCTCCGCGGGGCAGTTTCCGGCCCCGGCTCCCTGCCCGGCGAGGGCGACGTCCACGCGCAGCGCCCCGTGCTCGACGGCCGTGACGCTGTTGGCGACCGACAGCGACAGGTTTTCGTGCGCGTGGATGCCGATCTGCGTGTCCTCGGCGAGGACCTGGCGCAGGGCGTCGACGCGTTCGGCGACATCGGTCATGGTCAGCCGCCCGGCGGAGTCGGTGACGTAGACGCAGTGGGCGCCGTAGGACTCCATCAGCCGTGCCTGCTCGGCGAGCCGGGCCGGAGCGGCCATGTGACTCATCATCAGGAAGCCGCAGACGTCCATCCCGTTCTCGCGTGCCCAGGCGATGTGCTGCGCGCTGATGTCGGCCTCGGTGCAGTGGGTGGCCACGCGCACGCTGCCCACCCCGAGGTCCCTGGCACGGCGCAGGTCGGCGATCGTGCCGATGCCCGGCAGCAGCAGGGTGGTCAGGGTGGCGTTCTCGATCACCTCGGCCGCGGCCCGGATCCATTCGTCGTCGGTGTGGGCCCCGAACCCGTAGGTGGCGCTGGAGCCGCCGAGACCGTCGCCGTGGGCGACCTCGATGGCGTCGATCCCGGCGCGGTCGAGGGCGGCCACGATGTCGCGGACCTGGGCGGTGGTGTAGCGGTGTCCGACGGCGTGCATGCCGTCCCGCAGGGTCACGTCCTGTACGTAGAGGTGCATCAGCTCACCCATCCTCGGAGTTCGGCCATGCGCTCGGCCGTCCGCAGGGCGGCGGAGGTCATGATGTCGAGATTGCCGGCGTATTCCGGCAGGTAGTGGCCCGCGCCGCGGACCTGGAGGAAGCAGGTGACCTGCGTGCCCGTCACATGACGGCCCAGGTGCGGGATCCACACCTCGTGCAGGGCGTCGAACTGCACGTCCTGCGCGAGTTCGTAGCCGGGCACGTACTCCTGGACGTCCCGCACGGTCTGCCGCACCGAGTCCTCGATGGCTTCGAGGGTGCCGGCCGTGGCGTCCTCGACGACGCAGAGGACGGTGTTGCGCATCACCGGCGGCGGGTCGGCCGGGTTGAGCACGATGACGGCCTTGGCCGTGCCGGCGCCCGCGACCTCGCGCAGCGCCCGGCCGGTGGTCTCGGTGAACTCGTCGATGTTGGCACGGGTGCCGGGGCCGGCGGAGCGGGAGGAGAGGGAGGCCACGATCTCGGCGTAGGCCACCGGGGCCACCCGGGAGACGGCCGCGGCGATGGGTACGGTGGCCTGCCCGCCGCAGGTGACCATGTTGACGTCCTCGGCGGCGAGGTGCTGCTCCAGGTTCACCGAGGGGACCGTGAGGGGTCCCGACGCGGCCGGAGTGAGGTCGATGATCAGCTTGCCGTGTTCGCGGCAGACTTCGGCATGGCGGGTGTGGGCGCCGGCCGAGGTCGCGTCGAACACGATGCGGACATCGGCGAACTCGTCCATCGCGGCGAGACCGTCGATCCCCTCGTGGGTGGTGGCCACCTCCAGGCGCCGGGCGCGGGCCAGGCCCTCGGAGGCCGGGTCGATACCCGCCATGGCCGCCGTCCGTAGGGTCTCCGACTGCCGGAGCACCTTGATCATCAGGTCGGTTCCGATGTTTCCCGAGCCCAGGATGGCGACCTTGACGCCGCCGGCCGCGGTCGCGGCTTCGGTGCTCATACGTTCTCCTCGATCCGCGACTCGACACTGCCGAGTCCATCCAGTTCCAGGCGGTACCGGCCCCCGCCCGTGATCTCCACCATCGGGCCCAGGGCACCGGACATCACCACGTCACCGGCGCGCAGGGGCTGCCCCCGTCGGGCCAGTTCGCGGGCCAGCCAGGTGACGGCGACGACCGGGGAACCGAGGCAGGCGTGGCCCGCGCCGAAGGAGACGGGCTCCTCGTCCCGGTACAGCGTCATCCCCACCTGGGCCAGGTCCAGGCCGTTCAGGGTGTGCGGGACGGTACCCAGCACGACGGCGCCGCTGGAGGCGTTGTCGGCGACGGTGTCGGCGATGGTCAGGTCCCACCGGCTGATGCGGGAATCCACGATCTCGACGGCCGGCAGGACGAAGGCGGTGGCCCGCAGGACGTCCGCGACAGTGGCGCCCGGCAGGTCCAGGTCGCTGTCGAGGACGAAGGCGATCTCCCCTTCGACGCGCGGCTGCACGAAGCGGTCCAGCGACACGGGCTCGCCGTGGGCGAACACCATGTCGTCGAAGAGCATCCCGAAGTCGGGTTCGAAGACGCCGAACTGCTCCTGTACGGCGGGCGCGGTCAGGCCGATCTTGGCGCCGACGCGGCGTGCTCCCGCGGCCGTCCGCGCGGCGGCCAGGCGGCGCTGCACCTCGTACGCGGCGTCGATGCCGGTGTCGCCGAGCAGGTCGCGTACGGGTGCGCAGGGCGTCCGGGTCGCCGCAGCGCCGGTCAGGCGGGACACGGCCGCCTCGACCGCGTCGGCGTGGGTGTCGATGTCGGTCGTCACAGCTGCACGCACACATTCGTCGGCTCGGTGTAGAAGTGGAGCGAGGAGGCGCCGCCCTCCCGGCCGATACCGGACAGACCGGCACCGCCGAACGGCGAGCGCAGATCGCGCAGGAACCAGGTGTTGACCCAGGCCATGCCCACGTCCATGCGCTGGGCGACCCGGTGACCGCGGCGCAGGTCGTTGGTCCACACCGCGGCGGCGAGACCGTAAGGGGTGTCGTTGGCCAGGGCGACGGCCTCCTCTTCGGTGTCGAAGGGGATGAGGGCGGCGACGGGTCCGAAGATCTCCTCGCGTACGGGGCGGTCGGCGTTGGTCAGCCCGGTCCACAGGGTGGGTTCGAGCCACGCCCCGCCGTCGAGCTCCGGCCCGAGGTGCGGTGTCCCGCCCCCGGCGACCACCTTGGCGCCGGCCGCTTCGGCCAGGTCGAAGTAGCCCAGCACCTTGCGCCGGTGCTCGTGGGAGATCAGCGGGCCGGTGGTGGTACGGGGGCTGAGCGGGTCGCCGAGCCGCAGCCGGGCGGCTCTCTCGGCCAGGCCGTCGACGATGTCGGCGAACACGGACCGGTGGACGTAGAGCCGCTCGGTGCACAGGCACACCTGACCTGTGTTGGTGAACACCGACCGGGACAGGCCGTCGAGCGCCTCCTCGACATCGACGTCGTCGAAGACGATCGCGGCGTTCTTGCCGCCGAGCTCGAAGGACACCGGGCGAACCCCGGGCGCCGCCGCCCGCATCACCTCGGTTCCGGTGGCGGACGATCCGGTGAACGTGATGCCGTCCACGCCCGGGTGGGTCACCAGGAACTCGCCCGCGGAGCCGGCGCCGAAGCCGTGCACGACGTTGTAGGCCCCGGCGGGCAGACCGGCGTCGGCCAGCACCTCGGCCAGCAGGGTGGCGGTGGACGGGGTTTCCTCACTGGGTTTGACGACCACCGTGTTGCCGCAGGCGAGCGCGGGGGCGACCTTCCAGGTGAGCAGCAGCAGAGGCAGATTCCACGGCACGATCACGGCGACCACGCCCAGCGGCTTGCGCACCGCGTAGTTCAGGGCGCGGCGCCCGTCCGGCAGGTCGGTGAGGTACGAGTCCTGGCCGGCGGCGGCCACGATGTCGGCGAACGCGCGGAAGTTGGCGACGGCGCGGGCGACGTCGAGTTCACGGGCCTGCGTCACGGGCTTTCCCGTGTCGCCGACCTCCGCGGCCACGAAGTCCTCGAAGCGCTCCTCGATCAGGTCGGCGGCCCGGCGCAGCAGCGCCGTGCGCTCCCGGACGGGGGTGTCGGCCCAGCCGTCCTCCAGTGCGCCCCGGGCCGAGCGGACCGCGCGGTCCACGAGGGCCCGGTCCGCCTCGTGCACGGTGGCCAGGGGCGTGCCGGTGGCCGGGTTGGTCTTCGTGAAGCAGTGTTCAGAGTCGGGTTCGGCGAAGGTTCCGCCGACGAAGTTGCGGATGACGGGCACGGTTTCAGTGGGCATGGGGTGCCTCCAGCGGAGCGGGTGCCGCGTCGGTAGGCGCGGCCGTCGTGTGGCGGGCCACCACGTGGCGCACCTTGAGGGCGTACACCAGCAGCAGGGCGAGGGTGAAGCCGGTGCCGACCCAGGCGGCCTGCGCCATCACGGGCACCACCGCGGCGGTCGCGGCCACCGCCAGCACACCCGCGATACCGGCCCAGGCCGTCCACGCCCCGCCCCACACCCGCAGGCCCTGCCCCGTCGCCGCGGCGTCGGAGCGACGGAAGGCGAGGTAGGAGGCGAGGATCAGCAGCCACACCAGGAGGACGGAGAAGATGGCGACGGAGACCAGCACGTTGAAGACGCTGCCGACCCCGAAGGCGGCGAGCAGGGCTGCCGCGACGATGCCGGCGGCGGAGACCACCAGGGCCCGCACCGGGACCCCGCGGGTATCCACACGGGCCAGCACGGCGGGGGCGCATCTGTCGTGGCCGAGCGAGTGGAGGAAGCGGCTGGCCGCGTAGAGCTGGGCGTTGGCCGAGGAGATCGCCGCGATCAGCACGACGGCGTTGGTCAGTGAGGCGGCGGCAGGGATGCCGACCTGGCCGAAGATGCGGACGAACGGGCTGCCGGTGATGGTCCCGTCGCCGCCTGCGGTGTCCCGCCACGGCACCAGGGTGACGATGATGCCGATGGACAGGATGTAGAACAGTCCCAGGCGCCAGACGAGCGCGCGCATCGCGGTGCGGATGGACCGCGTGGGGTCGGCCGTCTCCGCCGCCGAGATGGAGGTCGTCTCAAAGCCCACGAAGGCGAACATCACGACGGACAGGGCCGCCCAGACGGCCTGCGGTCCGTGTGGGAAGAAGCCGCCGTGGGACGTGAGGTTTCCCAGTCCGGCGGCCGGTGTGTGCGGCAGCCCGACGAACACCAGCAGCAGCCCTGCCGCGATGAACACCACCACCGCGGTCACCTTCACGCTCGAGAGCCAGAACTCCGCGAAGCCGAAGGACCTGACGCTGACGATGTTGACCCCCAGCACCAAGGCGGCCACGGCCGCGATGAGCAGGAGCATCGGGGCCTGCGGCCACCAGTAGCGGATGTAGATCGCCGCCGCCACCACCTCGCCGCCGATGGCCACCGTCGTCCCGGCCCAGAACAGCCACCGGACGAGGAAGCCCGCCCACGGGCCGAGGTAGAGCTGGGCGATGGTCCCGAAGGTGCCGCGCACGGGATGGACGATGGTCATCGCGCCCAGCACCCGGGCGATGATGGCGACGAGCACCGCGCCCGCGATGTAGGAGAGGATCACGGCGGGGCCGGCTGTGCCGATGGCCGAGCCGGATCCCAGGAAGAGGCCGGTGCCCAGGGCACAGCCGAGACCGATCATGGTGGTCTGGCGGTGGGTGAGCGAACGGGCGAGCTCGCCCGTGGGCTGCCGGTCACCGCGTGCGGTGGGGGACGGCCCCTGCGGGACGGGCGTCACATCGCCGGTCTGGGTCATCCTTCCTCCGATACGGAGTGGGCCAGCGCGTCGGCGACCCGCCAGCAGTCGTGGAAGGTGGAGTAGAGCGGCACCGGAGCCAGCCGGATGATGTCCGGCTCCCGGGCGTCGGCGACGACTCCGTGCTCGTGCCGCAGCGTCCGGGCGAGATCGCCCGCCGTCGTACCGCCGACGCGCAGCGACAGCTGGGCGCCGCGGCGCCGCGGGTCCCTGGGGGTGATCACCGTCAGCGGACGGGTCGCGGTGACCTCGTCGAGCAGCCCCTCCAGGTATCCGGTCAGCTTCTCGCTGCGCTTGCGCAGCGCCGCCATGCCGACGGTGTCGAAGATCTCCAGGGAGGTGCGCACGGGTCCCATGGCGAGGACCGGCGGGTTGGAGATGGCCCACGCGTCGGCCGTGGCCGGCGGGCTGGAGACCGGCTCCATCAGGAACCGGGTGGTGGCGTCGGTGCTCCACCACCCCTCGAAGCGGTGCAGGGTGCGGTCGGTGACATGCCGTTGGTGGATGAACACCCCGGACAGGGCCCCCGGGCCGGAGTTGAGGTACTTGTAGGAGCACCAGGCGGCGAAGTCGACGTTCCAGTCGTGCAGATGGAGCGGGACGTTGCCGGCCGCATGGGCCAGGTCCCAGCCGACCGTCGCACCCGCGGCGTGCCCTGCGGCGGTGACGGCGGGGATGTCCATCAGCTCGCCCGTGAGGTAGTTGACGCCGCCCAGCAGCACCAACGCCACGGTGTGTCCCTGGCGGTCGAGGAAGTCGACGACGTCCTCCGTGCGCAGGCAGTCCTCTCCCGGGCGCGGACGCAGCCTGATGACCGCCTCGTCCGGGTCGAGTCCGCGGAACCGTGCGTGGCTGCGCACGGCGTAGCTGTCGGAGGGGAAGGCGCTGTCCTCGATCACGATGTGGGTGCGCTCGCCCTGGGGGCGGTAGAAGGAGACCATCAGCAGATGCAGGTTCACCGTCAGGGAGTTCATGACGACGGTCTCTTCGGGCAGCGCCCCGACCAGACGTGCGGCCGGTTCGGTCAGCAGCCGGTGGTAGCCGAACCACGGGCGGACGGCGTCGTGGTGGCCCTCGACGCCGAAGCGGCTCCAGCCCGCCAGGTCCTCCATCAGTTCGGTCCGGGTGGCCTTCGGTTGCAGGCCGAGGGAGTTGCCCGCGAAGTACGCGGCCTCGGGGTATCTGCCGCCGTCGGCGGGCGGTATGTGGAACAACTCCCGGTGGCCCGGCAGGGCTTCGTCGAGTTGGCGGGCCTCGCCTTCCGAGGCGGTCAGGTGAGTGAGCAAGGTGCACTTCCTCAGATGTCGAGCCGGTGGACCGGCGTGGCCGGACCGGGCGGTGTGGCCGTTCGTGTGGACTGCGGACCGACGCGAAGGCGGAGCTGGACGGACGGCTGAGCCAGGTGGGCGGCATGCCTTACGTGGACGGCAGGCCCAGCAACCGGCGCATCTCGGCGTGCACCCGGGTGGAGGGCGTGCCGAGTTCCACGGGTGAGTCGAAGTGGTTGCGTCCGGGCTGCTCGAACGCGGTGACGTGGCACCCCTGCCGGCGCAGATGCGCCGCGTACACAGAGGACTGCCGCTTGAACTCGTCCGTCTCGCGCTCTCCCCAGGCGATCACCACGGGGCAGCGCACCCCGGTCAGGAACAGCGGGCTGTAGTCCCGGACTTCGCCGGCGTCGATGCGGACGACGTCGTTGACGTAGGTCTGTCGCACCGGGG
The DNA here is from genome assembly GCF_001419795.1 of Streptomyces niveiscabiei. GTDB lineage: Bacteria > Actinomycetota > Actinomycetes > Streptomycetales > Streptomycetaceae > Streptomyces > Streptomyces niveiscabiei. Next base: position 3,656 of record NZ_LIRL01000300.1, on the reverse strand, counting down.
CCAGGTCGTAGATGCCGCCGAACAGCACGGCGCCCGCGATGGGGGCGGCAGGCAGACCCCACTGCCGCCAGGGCGTGGTGAGCAGCATGGCGGCCAGATGGGCCCCGGCCGACGACCCGGCGACCACGATCCGCCCTGGGTCGATACGGTGGTCGGCCGCTCGGTGCCACAACCAGGCGAAGGCCCTGCGTACCTGGTCGACGATGTCCGAGAGCCTGACCCGCGGGGCCGGCGTGTAGTCGGGAGTCGCGTAGACAGCGCCCGCCTCCACCAGAGCGGGAGCCGGGAACGCGGAGTCCTCCTTCGACAACTGCTGCCAGTACCCGCCGTGCACGAAGAACAGGGCGGGCCGGGTGTCGTTGCCCGGTCCCGAAGGACCGTAGAGGTCCAGCAGATCGTCGGGGCCCGGCCCGAAGCGAAGGTCCCGACGGGCCACGGAGGCCAGCTCGTGCCGAGCCAGACGACTGCTCTCGGCGTAGTCGTCCAGGAACGGCTGGATGTCGCCCACCAGGCTGCTGGGGGAGTACTGGGCGTCCAACTGCGCCTGGTCGAAGGCCCCGTACACCCGCGCCGTCATGGCAGCAGCCGTTCGGTGGTCTCCTCGCGCGACGTCCTCAGGAAGCTGACGAAATCACTGCCGCCGGTTCCCTTGGCAGTCTCCTCGTCGCGCTGGAACCGCTTGATGTAGCGCCCGGTGATGCCGATGTGCTGGGCCCTGAGCCGGACGAGGGACTCCACCGCCTCGTTGTAGGCGGCACACAGGCGGGGACGGATGCCGCGGTGCCGCTCGACATAGCCGCGTACCGACGGACCGGCCTCCAGGTCCTCCAGGAAACGTCGGTGCGGCGCGGGCATGTACGCGCGCATGCCGGTCAGGAATCCCGCCGTCGTCTCGTGCTCGTGCGGGATGTCGAGTCCGGCGTCGAAGGCCTGGATGAGGGAGCTCTGCGCGGCGCTCCCGCCGGCCAGCACCAGCGGCTCCCGGTCCACGCCCTCGAACCGTAGTCCCGGCGCGGACCACCCGGTGAGGAACGGCCTGATCCGGTGGTAGAAGACGTAGTGGTCGCACCAGCGCTCCACGTCGAGGAACGCGTCCGTCACCTGGTCGACGACGCCGCGGATGCCGAGCAGCGCCTCGGTGAGGCGGGCATGGTCCCCGGCTGCCACGGCATGCTGCGCCTGGACCAGCAGGGGCAGCCCTGGGGCACCGGCAAGCTCGACACCCACCGTCGCCAGGTAGAACCACTTCTCGTCGACACCGCCGAGGAACGTCACCTGCGTGTCGATGTTGGACATGCTCAGCGGTTCATGGGCGTCGATGCGCCGCCAGTTGTTCAGGACGATGGAGGCGTGGGCGGCGATCGGAGCCCGGTCCAGTTCCCGGGCGAGCGCGTGCAGGGGCCGTGCCACGGGCGCCGGAAGCGTGTCCACGGGCGTCTCGGCGCCCCAGACGTACGCGTTCGCCAGACAGCACAGCAGCAGCATGGCCCGCTCCTGCTCCCCCGCTGACCGGAGCCGGTCCGGCGTCAGGACGGGCAGCGACTCCACCGCCGGGCGCAGACGTCCGGTCATGATCAGGGCCGCGATGTTCCGGCCGAGCCGCTCCCAGGGCTCGTAGTACACGGGCAACGCGTCCACCGGATCCTCGCCGGGCACGAACCCGCGCTCGGCGTCGATGGCGTACTCGCCCAGCGTGGCCACCCGGGGCCTGGCGGCCCGGATGCACGTCGTCTCAGGGATCGTCGTCTCAGGAATCACTGCACTGCCTCCTCGTGTGCCACACGAGGTTCGCCCCGCGTACGGGGTGAGGCATATGGGCGGCAGCACGAAGCCCACGCGTTCTGATTGGGCTCGGGCACTACGCCACTTCCGCTCCGGTCGCAGGGTAGAGGTCAGTCGCGGCGGGGCCCCTGTGGCACCCAGGCGCCATTGCGGGGCAGAACAGCACGGAGCCGATCAGGGCCGCCACGCGAAGAAGGGGCTGTGCAGCCGGTCCTACCGTCCCCGCACCGTGCCGGACGGGGCAGCCGTCGAGGTGACCGGCATGAGCACGATGTCGAAGTGAGGTTCCCCTCCTGCTGTGGAGACCGTGACCGGAGGGATAGTCGGGGTCATGGCATCCGAGAAGCGCCTCCACGATGCGGAGTTCCAGGCCGCGGCGACCGAAGGGGGCCCGCTGCGCCGGGCTCGGATCGAGCGCGCACTGCAACAGCGCTTCTGTCAGGCACTCGTCACCCGCGTCGGCGCCGACCCGGACCCGGTCGGCTTCATCGGCCGCTGCCCCGGCCTGACCCCCGATCAGATCACCACGATCAAGAGCACGACCGGCACCCGGCTGCTGGGCCTCACCGCGAACTGAGCGCGGGGCACCCGCCTCCTGCCTCACCACCGCAAACACCCTGCTGGCATGATGCGTTGAAGCGGTACGCGGGCGAGTTCGGAGGCACGGAATGCACGGTGGACGGGTTGCGGTCGTGGGCGGGAGCATCGCGGGAAACGCGGCGGCGATCGCCCTGCGAAGGGCGGGGGCCGAGGAGATCACCGTGTACGAGCGCGCCTCGGGCCGCATGGCCGAGCGCGGGGTCGGCGTCGCCGTCCACAACGACCGGTACGCGGAACTGGAGGCGGCCGGGTACATCGACGCCGCTGTCCCGTGGGGGCGGATCGCCCACAACCGGTTCTACGTCCGCGACGGCGCGGCCGACCCGCGCGGCCGTCAGGTCGCCGCCATGCCCTTCCCCTTCCGCACCTACAACTGGGGCTCCCTCTGGCAGGACCTCAGCCGCCGGATGCCCGAAGGAACGGACGTCCGCACCGGCACGCCGGTCGAAGCGGTCGAGGTGACGCCGCAGGGCGCCGTGGTCCATGCGGGCGGGCGCAGCGAGCGCTACGACGCGGTCGTCGGCGCCGACGGCTACCGCTCCGCGGTCCGCTCGGCCCTGTACGCCGACGTCCGCCCCGAGTACGCCGGTTACCTGGCCTGGCGCGGCGCCTACCCGGACAGCAGGCTGCGTGACCCCGAACTCCTGCCCGACGGCGACGGGGCGTACATCCTCTTCGACGGCGGCCACCTCGTCGTGTACCGCATCCCGGACGGGACCGGCGGACACCGCGTCAACTGGGTCCTCTACTCGACCCCGCCGCCCGGCCTCGACCAGGGTATGGAGACACCCACCAGCGTCCCCCCGGGCACGGCCGGCGACGGACTGCGCGCCCATCTCGCCCACGTCTGCGCCGAGTTGCTGCCGCCCTACTGGGCCGACCTGGTCCAGGAGACCGCCCCCGGAGAACTCCTCCTCCAGCCCATCTACGACTTCACCGCACCCCACTACGCCGTGGACCGCGCCCTGCTCGTCGGCGACGCGGCCACGGTCGCCCGCCCCCACACGGGCGCCGGCGCCGTCAAGGCCCTCCAGGACATCACCCTCCTGGAAACCTCCCTCACCTCGGCAGACACCTGGTCCGAAGGCTTCGCCGCCTACGACGCCGGCCGTGCACCCGTCGGCCGGGGCATGGTCGGCCTCGGACGCCAGCTCGGGCAGGCGCTGGTCACGGAGACACCGAACTGGCGGACGTTCGACCAGACGGCGCTGGAGACGTACTGGAAGGAGGCGACCGGCGCGGGCGGGTTCGGGGGGCGGCGAATGGGGAGGTAG
>NZ_LIRL01000030.1 GCF_001419795.1 Streptomyces niveiscabiei | reverse complement strand
GTCGGCGGGGGTGAAGGCGACGTCGCCCTCGGGGGTGCGGTCGGCGCTCCACAGGCGTTCGCGTGCCGGGTGCAGCCAGGACTTCCAGGACTGGGGTCCGGCGCTGTGCGCGAAGGCGGCGCGGTCGGTGCGGGGCACGAGGCGGTAGCGGCCGGCGTCGAGTTCGACGCCCTGGCCGTAGGGGAGTTCGGCCGCGGAGGTGAGTTCGGCGAGCACGATCGCGCCGTCGCGCACGGTCGGTCCGACGACGGTGCGGCCCTGGGTCACCAGGGTCGCGACGAGCACCTCCAGCCCGTCCTCGTCGATCACGGCCGGGGGCACGGTGACGGTCATGACGGTCCACACCTTTCGTCGTCGGGTTTCGTCGTCGGGGTGGTGCCGTGCTCCTGCACCACCAGCCTGCGGCCCCGCCGGGGCCGGGGGCAGGGGCCGACCGGCCCTACGGAGCGGGCCTGCCGGACCTGGGGGGCAGTTCCTCGCCGAGTTCGCCCTCGACCACGCCCGCCATCGCGCGCAGCACGTCGAGCGTGCGGTGCGCCTCGGCCTCGTCGACGAGGGTGATCGCGAAGCCGACGTGCACGACGACGTAGCTGCCGACGTCCGCCTCGGGGACGCAGCTCAGGCACGCCTCGCGCCGCACGCCGCCGAAGTCGACGGTGGCCATGCGCAGTCCGGCGTCGTCGTGGATCTCCAGGACGCGTCCCGGGATGCCCAGACACATGGGTTCCTCATCTCCCGTAGGTGAGCCGGGCGGCGGCGACCGCGGCCTGGCCGTAGCTGATGCCGCCGTCCCCGACCGGGACCTGGGAGCCGACCAGGACCCGCAGGCCCTGGGCGTGCAGGCGGCGCCGGACGCCGGTCAGCAGCAGCCGGTTGGCGAAGCAGCCGCCGCCCAGGCACACGGTGCGCGGCGCGCCCTCGGCGACGGCGCGGGCGACGAGGTCGGCGGTGGCGGCGGCCAGCGTCAGGTGGAAGGCGGCGGCCAGCCGGTCCACCGGTTCCCCGTCCAGGCGGCGCCGGAGGAGGTCGGTGAGGGTGGCGGTGGAGTCGTACACCCACAGTCCGCCGGCGCGTACCACGCGGTGGGCGAGCGGCGCCGCGTGTGTGTCGCCGGCCGCCGTCTCCAGCAGGGCGGCGGCCTCGCCCTCGTAGGTGACGTGGTCGGCGAGGCCGAGGAGGCAGGCCGCGGCGTCGAAGAGGCGTCCGGCGCTGGAGGCGCGCGGGCAGTTGACGTCCCGGGCGACCATGGCGCGCACGGCGCTGGTCTCCCTCGGGTCGAGCCGCGCGGTGAAGGGCGCGGTGAGCCGGTCGGGCGGGAGCGGGGAGCCGAGTGCCTCGGCGCCGAGGAGGTGACCGAGGGCGGTGCGGGCCGGGTGGCGTACGGCGGCGTCGCCGCCGGGCAGCGGGGCGGTCGCGAAGCGGCCCACGCGGCGGTAGCCGTGCAGGTCGGCGACGAGGATCTCGCCGCCCCACAGGGTGCCGTCGTCGCCCAGGCCCAGACCGTCGTAGGCGACGCCGAGGAAGGGGCCGCGCACCTCGTGCTCGGCGGCGCAGGCGGCGACGTGGGCGTGGTGGTGCTGGACGGCCGTGCGGGGCAGGGGCTGGCGCAGCGCCCACTGGGTGGACAGGTAGCCGGGGTGCGGGTCGTGGGCGAGGAGGCGGGGCTGGATGCCGGTGAGCCGGCGCAGCCGGTCGTAGGCGGACAGGAAGGCGTCGTAGGTGGCGGATCCGGAGAGGTCGCCGGTGTGCGGGCCGAGGTGGGCGCGGCCGGCGGCGGCGAGGGTGACCGTGTGTTTCAGGTGGGCGCCCAGGCCCGCCACCGGCTGCCGGGCGGCGCTCGGCAGGGGCGCGGGGGCGAGGCCCCGGGCGCGGCGCAGGGTGACGCGGACGCGGCCCGCGAACTGGATCACCGAGTCGTCGTGGCGGGCGCGGATGGGGCGGTCGTGGGTGAGGAAGCCGTCCGCGATCCCTTCCAGGGTGGCCCGGGCGGTGGCGTCGTCGATGGCGATGGGGTCGTCGCCGAGGTTGCCGCTGGTGACGACGAGGGGGCGGTCGAGGTCGTCGAGGAGGAGGTGGTGCAGGCCCGTGGTGGGCAGGAACAGGCCGATGCGGGCCAGTCCGGGGTGGACGCCGGGGGCCAGGGGCGGCGTGCCGCGCGGGTGGCGGCGGGGGAGCAGGACGACGGGGCGTTCCGGGGAGGTGAGGGCGTCGCGTTCGCTCCGGGAGACGCGGGCCAGCCGGGAGGCGGTGTGGAGGTCGCGCACCATGACGGCGAACGGTTTCGCCGGCCGGTGTTTGCGGCGGCGCAGTGCGGCGACGGCGCGCGGGTCGCCCGCGTCGCACACGAGCTGGTAGCCGCCGAGTCCTTTGAGGGCGACGATCCCGCCGTCGGCGACGGTCTTGACGGCCGCGTCCAGGGCGGCCTCGCCGCGCAGGGCGTCCCAGGCCAGGCAGGGGCCGCAGGCGGGGCAGGCGACGGGTTCGGCGTGGAAGCGGCGGTCGGCGGGGTCCGCGTACTCGGCGGCGCAGTCCGGGCACATCGGGAAGCGGCGCATGGTGGTGCGGACCCGGTCGTAGGGCAGGTCCTCGATGATCGTGGCGCGCGGTCCGCAGTCCGCGCAGTTGACGAACGGGTAGCGGTGGCGGCGGTCGGCGGGGTCGCGCAGGTCGCGCAGGCAGGCGGCGCAGATCGCGGCGTCGGGCGGGATCTCGCGGCTGCCGGTGCCTCGGCCGGCGGTGCTGGGGCGGACCTCGAAGCCGGGGGGCGGGCTCGCGGTGCTGTCGGCCAGCCGTATCCGGCGGATCCGGGCGAGGGGTGGTGCGTCGCCGCGCAGGCGGGCGGCGAAGGAGCGGACGGCGTCCTCCGGTCCGGCGACCTCGCCCTCGACGTGGCCGTCGACGTTCGCGACCCAGCCGTCCAGGCCGAGTTCGGCGGCGGTGCGGTGGACGAAGGGGCGGAAGCCGACGCCCTGGACGGTGCCCTCGACGTGGAAGCGGCGTACGGTCATGGCCGCTGCCCGGTCGCGCGGGCGAGGTCGTCCTCGACGGATCGGGCGACCGCCGGGACGGCGGCGGCGACGGCGGGCGACAGGCCCTCGCCGAAGGAGCCGTCGGCGCCCTCGACCGCGTACACGATCAGGTGCTCGGGGAGGCGGTCCAGGATCCGGGCGAGTTCGACGGCCTCGCCGAGGCCCAGTCCGTGGGAGCTGGTGGCCGACGGCGGTGCCAGGCTGCCCCGGTCGAGGGCGAGGCGGTGCACGCGGCCGGGGGTGCCGGGGTGGGCGTGGGCGGCGTCCACGACGACGGCCAGGGCGGCGCCGTCCCACAGGCCGATCAGCCGGCCGGGGTCTCCGTCGCAGGTGGCGAGCGTGGTGCCCGGAGGCAGGGGCCGCTCCCCCGCCCGCTCGCGCAGCCGGGCGATCACGGCCCAGCCCACGCCGTCGTCGTGGCGGAACTCGTTGCCGACGCCGATGACGGCGACGTTCCGGCTCTGTGTCATGGCTCCCACGGTGGGCGGCGACGCGGGCCCTCTCCAGGGGCCGTTCGGCCCCGGAGTCCTGCCGAGGGTCCCGGTCCGTACGGCTCCCGGGAGCACACCGGTCGGTCTTCTCCCAGGAAGAGCCTCGCCGCCTTCGGTCTCACCACCACGTTTCCGGCGCTCTCCCCGGTCGGCGCCGGCTCGACCGGGGAGTGACGCCGGGTCAGCCGGCCGCCGGAGCCAGGGTCTGTGCGGGGCGGCGGCGTGGGCAGGTCCAGGAGTCCGGGGTGCGGCCGAGGCGCAGGATCAGCTGGGGAAAGCGGTCTCCCGTCAGCCTGTCCTGCACCTCCGCGCGCAGCGAGGGGAATTCCAGCGGCTGGGTGTGGAAGGCCGCCTGCACGCCGTGGGCCGCGGCGCACAGCAGGACCCGCTGGAGGGCCTGCCCCGCCCGCAGCCAGTCGGCGCGGGTGTCGTAGACGGTGGACAGGACGGTGACCGTGCCGGAGCGTTCCGTCCACCGGCGCATCGCGCTCGCGCACTCGGTGAGGCGGCCGGTGTAGTCACGCCCGGCGAGGAACGTGCGGTCCGGATCGAGCCGGCAGGCGTCGTGGGGCACGCGCTCCGGCCACGGCCGTACGGCGGGGCCGGATCCCCCGGCGACCTCGGAGACGTGTCCGGGGGCGGCCCGGTGCACGGACTCCGCTTCCCGTACCGCCGCCGCGAGGATCCTCAGTTTCTCCGGGTTGTCGACCGTCTGGAGCAGGGCGCCTTCAGCGCGGGCGTGTTCTCGCAGTTCCTCGACGAGGGTCCACGGCAGGAGCCCGGGGCCGAACGGCCCGCGGTGCGTGTGGCGCATGACCATCGCCCGTTCCAGTAGGGCCACCTCACGGGTCACCGGAGCGTGGGCGCCCCACCGTACGCGGGCCAGGAAGTCCGGGCGCGCGAGGTCGGGGAGCAGGGTCACCACAGGCCGGAAGCCCAGATGCCGCACGGCGACCCGCACGTTGAACAGCGCCGCCCCGCAGCTGATGACCATCTGCCGGCCCCCGGGATCGGTCAGGGGCAGCCGGCGTCCGGGATCGGCGTGCAGTTCGAACCCGTGGTCCCCGCCCTCGTCGACGAAGGACCAGGGCTGGGTGTTGTGCACCGAGGGCGCGGTGCCGGCGGCGCGGGCGAGGTGGAAGGCCGCGTGGCCGGGCCTGGCGGAGACGGGAGTTGCGTACGGCGCTGACATGGTGTTCCACCCTTCCGTGGACCGTCTCCAGCGTCCTGGTGCGGCGGGGCGGGGCGACAGGGGCCGTCCGGCCCTGTGTCCGGGCCGGTGGGGCCGCCGGTTTCAGGTGTGCGGGACGACGGCGACGGGGCAGCCCACGTGGTGCAGCACCGCGTGCGTGACCGCGCCGAGGTACGGCCCGGAGCGGCCGTCCCAGGTCTGCCGGCCCACGACGAGCAGGGCGGCCCGGGCCGAGGCGCGCGTGAGTTCGGCGGCGGCGCTCCCCTCGGTGACCGTCTCGGTCACGGTCACCGCCGGGAACTTCTCGCGCCACGGTCGCAGCGCGGCGGCCAGCGCCTGTTCCTCGCGTGCGCGCGGTTGCCCGGGTGGCGTGCCGTGGGCGTTCCCGCCGTCCGGGGCGCGGTAGGTGTGCACGACGCGCAGTGCGCTCTCCCGGCGCAGGGCGGACGCGAAGGCGAACGCGGCCGGTTCGTCGCACGGGTGCGAGGTGTCCAGGCCGAGGACGACGTCCCGGTAGGGCAGGCCGGGGATCTCCTCCGGCGAGACGCCGTGCGTGGCCGGCAGGTGTTCGGCGGCGTACGTCACCCCCGCGCGCACGAGCACCACGGGAGCCGTCGAGCGGGCCAGGACCCGGTGGGAGACCGATCCGACGACGAACCCGTGCAGCCCGCCCAGTCCCCGGGAGCCGAGCACCAGCAGATCCGCCCGGTCGGCTTCCGCGGCCAGGGTGTCGGTCGCGGCGTCCCGCACGAGCCGTTCGACGACCGCCAGCCGGGGATGCCTGGCGCGGACGCCGGAGGCCACCCGGTCAAGGGTGTGCTCGGCCTGTTCGTGGGCGGCGGCGGAGCGGCCCGGGGCGAGGGGGCGCGGCCACACGTGGACGATCCTCAGCCCGACCCCCCGTCGCAGGGCTTCCCCGGCCGCCCAGTGGGCGGCGGCCAGGCTCTCCGCCGATCCGTCGATCCCGGCGGTCACGTGACGCTGCATGATGAGGACCTCCCGACCCGTTCCGCGGCCACTCGGAGCGCTCCCGCGTGCGTCGCAGCAGCCGCGCGTCCCGCAGGGCGCTCAGCGTGAAGGCGACACCCGCCGAGCCCGCCGCGAGCAGCGCGTAGGGCCCTCGGCCCGTCGGCCACGCCGGTCCACGCACGGTACGCCCCCTCTCGGCCGTCTCCTTCCAGGGCATCACGGAGCGCACCGCGCCACAGGGTGCCGTTGGGGCCACCCCGGGGTGCCGGACGGCCCCTGCCGCGGCTGGCGCGCCGTCAGCACACTGGGCACCGTCGCTTCCCCGGCCCACCGTCCCCGTGGCACGGGGCGGGAAGGAGGTCCCGATGTGGTCCGCGGCTCTCGGTGCTCCCACGGCACAGACTCTGGTCTCGGCGGCCGTGGCGGCGCCGTCCGTGCACAACACCCAGCCCTGGCGGTTCCGCCTCGCCCCGGACGGCACGACGTTCGAGGTCCGGGCCGCGGCGCACCGCGGACTGCGGCACGCCGACCCGGCGGGCCGCGCCCTGCACCTGTCCGTCGGCTGCGCGGTCCTCAATCTGCGGGTGGCGGTGGCCCGGCTCGGCCGGGAGCCGGTGACCCGGCTGCTGCCCTCCCCCGGTGAGCCGGAGCTGCTCGCCACCGTGCGGCTGGGCGGGCCGGCCCGGGGTGCGCCGGCCGCCCGGCTGTACGAGGCGCTGTGGTACCGGCACAGCAGCCGGCTGCCCTTCTACGACGTGCCGGTTCCCCTGGCGGTCCTGACGGAGCTCGCCGAGGCGGCGCACTACGAGGGCGCCGTGCTGAGCCGTCCCGGCCCCTGCGACACGGAGCGGCTGCTGCGGCTCACGTGGGACGCCGAGCACCGCAACACCGCCGACCCCGACCGGGCCGCGGAGAGCCGTCACTGGGTGCGCGAGCCGGACGGGGAGCGGCTCGGCCTGCCGCCCGGTGTGCTCGGGCCGCAGGACTTCCGGGACCGGCTACCCCTGCGGGACTTCGGCGCCCACCGGCACCCCTCGGACCTGCCCTCGCGTCCGTTCGAGCGCAGGCCCTCGCTCGCCGTGCTGTCGACCGCGCACGACCGGCGGACGGACTGGCTGCGGGCGGGGCAGGCCCTGGAACGCGTCCTGCTGGTGGCCACCGCCCACGGGCTGCGCGCGTCCCTGCTGCATCAGGCTCTGGAATGGCCCGACCTGCGCGAACAGCTCGTCCCCGGCGCGGACGGCCGCAAGGCGCACGCGCAGATGGTGATCCGGCTCGGCTACGGGCCCGAGGGCGCGGCGACACCGCGCCGGCCGGTGGGTCAGGCGATGGACGAGGACCTGCGGGACACCACCGGCCTGCGGGCATCGGCCCCGCCGGGGTGACGGTCACGGCGGGGCCGGTGCCTTCGTGGCCGGCCCGTCACCCGGTGCGCAGCCCGGCGCCGGGTCCGCCGAGGGGAAGCGGGTCGCGGTGAACACGACCCGCGCGAGCCGGGCGACGTCGACGGGGCGATGCGGGGGGTCTGCATGGCGCACCTCCTGTGCGGCGTCCTGCGGTGATCGCGTCAGCCTCGTGCGGGCCCGGCGGTGCCTCCAGGGGACGTGGCTCACGTGCCGGAGGGCACCAGCACCACGGGGCAGTGGGAGCGCGACAGCAGGGTGTGCAGGACCGGGCCGGAGTGGCGGTGGGTGCCGATGACGACGACGGATGCCTCCCGGCCGGCCTCCAGGAGGGCGTGGGCGGGGTCGGTGTCGACGGCGTGGATCTCGACCGGTACACGGGGGTGCTCCTCCCGCAGCCGGGCGACGCCGAACCGGGGCACGGCGCGCTCGGAGCGCTCGGCCTGGGCCCGGCGCCGCTGGCCGGGGCTGGTCGCGGGGATCGGCGAGGGCATCTCGGGGGTGGCGTGCCGGTGGGTCATGGCGTGCAGGACGCGCAGGGGTGCCTCCCGGCGTTCCGCCTCCTGGAAGGCGTAGCCGGCGGCCTCGTCGTCGGCGTCGCCCCGCAGGCCGAGGACCACCGGGCGCCCGTCGGACGCGGGGTCGCGGGGTCGGTCGTCGCGGACGACGAGCAGCGGACCGCGCGCCCGGGCGGCGAGCCTGAGGCTCACGGACCCGGCGAGGAGCCCGGCGACGGGTCCCAGGCCCCGGGTGCCGACGACCGTGAGGGCGGCGTTCTCGCTCGCGCGGGCGAGCACCTCCACGGCCCCGCCCTCGACGGCGTCGGCGGTGACCGGCAGCTCCGGCCACCGCAGGCGGGTGCGGGCGGTGGCCGAGGCCAGGACCGGCCCGGCCTCGTCCCGGTCGTGCACGGCGTACACGGCGCGCAGCGCGATGCCGCGGCGTACGGCTTCCTCCGCTGCGCGGTCCAGCGCGCGGACGGCCCCCGGTGTGCCGTCCACCCCGACGACGACGTTCTGGCGAGTCATGGCCCGTTCCCCTTTCCCCACGTTTCCTCACGACGGGCGGAGGCGGTCGGCACCGCCGCCGGGAAACGATGCTGGTCCCGTGCGGGGACGGCGGACAGGGGCCTCAGGAACCTCCCGGCGCGCCGGACGGCCCCTTGTGGCGGGCCGGTCGGCCCCGTCAGCCCACGATGCGGCGTCCGGTGAGGGCGAGGGGTTCGATGCGCAGCCACAGCCCGCGCGGGCCGCCCGCCCAGGGTTCGCTGTACGCCGTCCGTGTGAGCCGGAGCGCCTCGGCGGGGTCGGTGACCTGTCGCGCGTTCCCGCGCACGAGGACGCTCCAGCCCCGGCTGAACGCCTCGTCGATCCGGTCGGCCTCCAGGGCCACCCGGCAGCCGTCGGCCCGGGCGAGGACGGTGCCCGGCGCGGTGCGGTAGACGACGGCGCCCGCGACGACGCCGTAGTTGACGGGCACCACGAGGGGGCCTTCGAGGGTGGGGACGGCCAGGCGCCCCACGCCGTGCGTGGCGAGCAGGGCGCGGCATTCGGCCGGCGTCAGCTCCACGAGGTGGGTGCGGCGGGCCCGGCTAAGGCCGGCGGGGCGTTCGGCGGCCCCGCCGGTGAGGGCGACGACGGTGGTCTCCAGCGCGTCGGCGAGCCTGCGCAGCACACCGGAGCCGGGAACCGCCCCGGCCCGCTCCTCCAGGTAGCGGAGGTAGCCGGGTGCCATACCGGTGCGTACGGCGATGTCCTGGCGGCTGAGGCCGAGGTCGGCCCGGCGCCGGGCGATGCGGCGTCCCAGGTCGCCCGGGGAAGCCTGGGGGTCGTGTGCCGTCACGGCTGTCACTTCCCTTCGTGCCCGGACGTCCCTTCGTGCCCGGACGCCGGGGCTCCTACCTGTTCCGGCGCTCCTGCGGTTCCGTGGCCTCCAGGTGCGAGGCCAGGACGGCGGCCTGGACGCGGCGCTGGACGCCGAGTTTCGCCAGGAGGCGGGAGATGTGGTTCTTGACGGTCTTCTCGGAGAGGTACAGCTTCTTGCCGATCTCCCGGTTGGTGAGGCCCTCGCCGATGAGGGCGAGGATGTCGCGCTCGCGCGGGGACAGGCCGGCGAGTTCGTCGGGGACGGCCGGGGTGTCGGTGGGGTCGGCGCGCAGGGAGCGCATCAGGCGGGCCGTGGTCGCGGGGTCGAGCATGGACTGGCCGGTGGCGACCGTGCGGACCGCCGAGACCAGGTCGGAGCCCTTGATCTGCTTGAGGACGTAGCCGGACGCCCCGGCCATGATGGCGTCGAGGAGGGCGTCCTCGTCGTCGAACGACGTCAGCATCAGGCAGGCCAGCGTGGGCATGCGGTCGCGCAGTTCGCGGCAGACGGAGATGCCGTCGCCGTCGGGCAGGCGGACGTCGAGGACGGCGACGTCGGGCCGCAGCGCCGGGCCCCGCGCGAGCGCGTGCTCGACCGTCCCGGCGTCGCCGACGACCGTGATGTCCGGCTCGGCGTCGAGGAGGTCGGCCAGGCCGCGGCGTACGACCTCGTGGTCGTCGAGCAGGAACACGCGGATCGGGTCCTGCTCGGTGAAGGTACGCGCCTGCGCCATGACGACCTCTCGCTGTGCGGGTGTGCTGCCACGACGATCATCACCGGCCACGCCGCAGCACGCTAGGGCCGACCGGCCCCATTGGGTGTCTTCCCCTGCGGCACCAGTTCGAACTCGACGTCCACGACCCCTTCGACCGCCCGGACCAGTCGTGCGGCCACGGGCACCAGGGACGTGTCCCGGACCCGTCCGGCGAGCGTCACCACACCGTCGTGGACGTCGACCCGCAGCTCGGCGGCGGACAGCGGGAAGAGGTGGGCGACGACGTCGCGCCGGATCTCCTCGGCGATGCTCTCGTCCCCGCGCAGGAAGACCTTGAGGAGGTCGGTGCGGCTGACGATGCCCTCCAGCCGGCCCATGACGTCGACGACCGGCAGGCGCTTGACCTTGGCCCGCGCCATGACCCGGGCGGCCTGGGCGAGCGTGGTGTCGGCGCGGACGCTGAGGGCCGGGGAGGTCATCAGGTCCCGGGCCAGCAGGCCGCCGGCCTTCTCGATGTCCTTCAGGCGGCGCAACTGCGTGTACCGGTCGGGGTCGCCGTCGCGGAACTCCTCCTTGCACAGGAGGTCCGCCTCGGAGACGACGCCCACGACCCGGTCCTCGCCCTCCACCACGGGCAGGGCGCTGACCCGCCACTCCCGCATCAGCCGCACGAGCTCCTTGAAGGACGCGTCGCGTCCGACGCTGACGACGGTGTGCGTCATGACGCCGCCGACGACATGTGGTGTGCCGTTCATCGGGTCCCCTCAGATACGGGTGCCGGCGCCGTACGGCGCGTACAGGTCGAGCAGCCGGGTGCGGGCCGACCGCAGGCGGTGGGCCAGGATGCCGCCCACCCACAGGGCGACGGAGTTCCCGAGCGCCGGGTCGTCGGCGCACAGCGAGCGGACGGCGGTGCCGTCGAACTCGTAGGCGCGTACCGGCGTCGTCGCCTGGGCGCCGAGGTGCCAGGTGTGGGGGCCCAGCAGCCAGGACCAGCCGACGAGTTCGTCGTGGCCGAGGCTCTCGATGACGGCCGCGCGGCGGCCGGGCACGTGCATGTCGAGTTCGACGCGGCCGGTGCGGATGATCCAGAACCGGTCGGCCCGGCCGCCCTCCTCGAAGAGCCGGGTGCCCTGCGCGAAGGACACCTCGGCGGCGAAGCGCATCAGCCGATGCCGGTGTTCCGCCGGGAGGGCGCGCAGCATGCTGGGGGTCGGTGCGGCGTTCATGACGGGTCCTCCGGGGGCGGGGACGTACGGCGGTCTGGTGCCAGCGTGCGCCCGTCGCCGGCGGCGCGGCCATGGGCCGTTCGGTCCACCGGCGCGCCGAACGGCACCCTCCGCCGACCGGCCGCCCGATGAGGGCCGTTCGGCCCTGCGAGCACCGACCTTCGGCATCCGGCGACGGCGGGCGCGCCTCGCGAGAGTGATGCGTGTCGGACATCGACCCGCCCGTTCTCGAAGGGACACCATCGCCATGGCCGTGCACGAGCACTTCCACCGACTCCCCCTCCTCCGCACACGCGCCGGTGAGGCCGCACGCACGCACTCCCCGGCCGCGTACGCGTTCGCGTCGTTGCGGCTGGTCACCGGGTTCGTGTTCCTGTGGGCCTTCCTCGACAAGACCTTCGGCTTCGGCTACGCCACCGCCTCGGGCAAGGGCTGGATCGACGGGGGTTCCCCGACCAAGGGGTTCCTGTCCCACGTCTCCGCCGGCCCGATGGAGTCGACGTTCCACTCCTGGGCCGGGGACACCTGGGCCGACTGGCTGTTCATGCTCGCCCTGCTCGGCATCGGCCTCGCCCTGACCGCCGGGATCGCCCTGCGCGCCACCGCCGTCGCCGGGACCGCGCTGATGGCGTTCATGTGGATCGCCGAGTGGCCTCCGGCCAAACACCTCTCCGACGGCACCGCGAGCATGTCGACGAACCCGTTCGCCGACTACCACCTGGTCTACGCGATCGTCCTGATCGTCCTCGCCGCAGCCGCCGCCGGAGACGCCCTCGGCCTCGGACGCGCATGGGCCCGCCTCCCCCTCGTCCGCGACCACACCTGGCTCCGCTGACCACCCCTGGACGCGCGGTGGGCTCACTCCCTCAGCCCACCGCGCCCACCGTGCCCACAAGGAGGCGAACCTCATGTCCCGTACCGTCACCGTCGGTCTCGACGGTTCCCCCGAAAGCCTCGCCGCCGCCGAATGGGCCGCCCGCGAAGCACAGTCCCGCGGCCTGCCGCTGAAGCTCCTCCAGGTCTGGGAACCGGTCCCCGCGCCGATGGCACAGGCCCCGCTCCTGGGCGCCGAGACCCACCAGCACTGGACCGACCGCATCCCCCGCGAGACAGCCGCCGGCCTCCGCGAACGCCACCCCGGCGTCGAGGTGACCGGCGAGCACCTCTCCGGCTCGGCCGCCGACGTCCTGGCCCGGGCCTCGAAGGACGCCGAGCTTCTGGTCCTGGGCTCGCGCGGACTGGGCGGCATCGGCGGTTTCATGGTCGGCTCCGTCGGCCTGTCCGTGCTGGCCCACGCCCAGCGGCCCGTCGTGTTCGTCAGGGCCCGCTGGCAGGAGGCCCACCGCCCCGTCGTCCTGGGCCTGGACACCGATCACCCGGACAGCGCCCTCATGGACTTCGCCTTCGACGCCGCCACCCGCCGCGCCACCGCTCTGCGTGTGGTGCACGCCTGGAACCCGTCGCCGTACATCGCGTACGGCACCCCCGACAACCCGCCCCTGCACGAGGCCCTCGCGCTGGACGACGCCGAGATGCTGGCGGACGCGGTGCGGCCCTGGCGGCAGAAGTTCCCGGACGTCGAGGTCGTCGAGGAGTCCCTGTACGGCAGCGCCGCCGCGCACCTCGTGGCCGCCGCCCGCGAGGCGTCCCTGGTGGTCGTGGGACGCCGGGGCCGGCGCAGTCCGTTCGGCACGCACATCGGGCACGTCACCCACGCCGTCCTGCACCACTCCCCCGCCCCCGTCGCCGTCGTGTCGCACGGCTGACCCGCAGAGAGGAAACCCCATGAAGGCAGCGGCCGTACGGCCTTGGCGCGGGGCGACGCCCATGGTGCGGGAACCGGTCGTCGTCGGTGTCGACGGCTCCGAGGCGAGCCTGCGGGCCGTGGAGTGGGCGGCCGACGAGGCGGCCCTGCGCGGGGCACCCCTGCATCTGGTGCACGCCTCGACGTGGCGGCAGGACGCCGAGGACGGCTGGCGCCGCGACTGCCGGCTCCTGGAGTCCGCGGCCCACCGCGCGCATCGCCGTGTCCCCGATGTGCGGATCTCCACCGAGGTGGCCGCCGAGGACCCCGAGCACGCGCTGCTGCGCGCCGCGCGGGACGCCACCGCCCTGGTGCTCGGCAACCGGGACCGCACCGGGCTCGCCGGACTGCTGCGCAGCTCGGTGAGCGCGGCCGTGGCCGCCCGCGCCGAGTGCCCCGTCATCGTCGTCCGCGGTCGTCACGGCAGCGCGGCGCACGGCAGGGTCGTGGTCGGTGTCGGCGGGCCGGCGGCGGTGCGGTTCGCGGTGCGGGAGGCCGTGGTGCGGGACGCGGAGCTGGAGGCCGTGCGGACCTGGCGGGCCCCGGCGGGCGAGAACCACGAGCAGCGGGCCTCGGCCGCGCTGGAGAGGGCGCTGCGGCACGCCCCCGAGCGGCTGCGGATACGGCGCCGTACCGCCGAGGGGCAGGCCCGCCGGCTCCTGGTGTCGGCGTCTTTCGCGGCCGACCTGCTGGTCGTGGGTACCCGGTCCCGTGCCGGGCGCCTGGGCCTGGTGACCCACCGGGTCCTGCGCGATGCCGCGTGCCCGGTGGCCGTCGTACCCGAGCACCGACGATGACCGAGGAGACTCCCATGCTGCACGACGACGAACTGCGCGCTCTGGACGCCCACTGGCGGGCCGCCAACTATCTCGCGGCCGGCCAGATCTACCTCCTGTCCAACCCGCTGCTCACCGAACCCCTCAAGGCCGAGCACATCAAACCCCGCCTGCTGGGCCACTGGGGCACCTCGCCCGGGCTCACCCTCGTGTACACGCACCTCAACCGCGTCATCAAGGCGCGCGGTCTGGACGCGCTGTGCGTGTGGGGTCCGGGGCACGGTGGTCCGGCGGTGCTGGCGGGGTCCTGGCTGGAGGGCAGTTACAGCGAGACGTACCCAGACGTGTCGCGCGACGCGGCCGGGATGGAGCGGCTGTTCCGGCAGTTCTCCTTCCCCGGCGGGGTGCCGAGCCATGTCGCGCCGGAGACGCCGGGCTCGATCCACGAGGGCGGCGAGCTGGGCTACTCCCTGGCGCACGCGTACGGCGCCGC
The DNA here is from genome assembly GCF_001419795.1 of Streptomyces niveiscabiei. Taxonomy (GTDB): domain Bacteria; phylum Actinomycetota; class Actinomycetes; order Streptomycetales; family Streptomycetaceae; genus Streptomyces; species Streptomyces niveiscabiei. Next base: position 5,838 of record NZ_LIRL01000030.1, on the reverse strand, counting down.
CTTCGACAACCCCGGTCTGCTGGTCGCCTGCGTGATCGGCGACGGCGAGGCGGAGACGGGCCCGCTGGCCGCGTCCTGGCACGCGAACAAGTTCCTCGACCCGGTGCACGACGGCGCGGTCCTGCCGATCCTGCACCTCAACGGCTACAAGATCGCCAATCCGACGGTGCTGTCCCGGCTCCCGGAGTCCGAACTCGACGAGCTGCTGCGCGGGTACGGCCACGAGCCCCTGTACGTGTCGGGCGACGACCCGGCGCAGGTGCACCGGGCGCTCGCCGACGCCCTGGACCGGGCTCTGGACCTGATCGGCGTCATGCAGAGCACCGCCCGTGTGGACGGGGTCGCCGAGCGCGTGCACTGGCCGATGATCGTGCTGCGCACGCCGAAGGGCTGGACGGGTCCGGCGGAGGTGGACGGCGAGCCGGTCGAGGGCACCTGGCGCGCGCACCAGGTCCCGCTGGCCGGGGTCCGGGAGAACCCGGAGCACCTGCGGCAGCTGGAGGCGTGGCTGCGCTCCTACCGGCCCCAGGAGCTGTTCGGCCCCGACGGGCGTCCGAGCGCCGACGTCCTGGCCTGTGTCCCCGACGGCACGAAGCGTCTCGGCGCCACCCCGCACGCCAACGGCGGCCTCCTCGTCCGGGAGCTCCCCCTGCGCGGCCTGGACGAGTTCGCCGTACCCGTCGACAAGCCGGGGACGTCCCTGCACGAACCCACCCGGGTGCTGGGCGACTTCCTCGCGCGGGTCATGCACGACACGCGGCTGCGGCGGGACTTCCGGATCGTGGGGCCCGACGAGACGGCCTCCAACCGGCTCCAGGCCGTGTTCGGGGAGAGCGGCAAGGCGTGGCAGGCCGGGCACCTTCCGGTGGACGAGCATCTCGACCGGCACGGGCGGGTGCTGGAGATCCTCTCCGAACACCTCTGCCAGGGCTGGCTGGAGGGGTATCTGCTGACCGGGCGGCACGGGCTGTTCTCCTGCTACGAGGCGTTCGTGCACATCGTCGACTCGATGGTCAACCAGCACATCAAGTGGCTGCGGACGTCGCGGGAGCTGCCGTGGCGGGCGCCGATCGCCTCGCTCAACTACCTGCTGACGTCGCACGTGTGGCGCCAGGACCACAACGGGTTCTCCCACCAGGACCCCGGCTTCGTCGACCACGTCCTGAACAAGAGCCCCGAGGTCGTGCGGGTCTACCTGCCGCCGGACGCCAACACCCTGCTCTCCGTGGCCGATCACGCCCTGCGCAGCCGCGACTACGTCAATGTGATCGTGGCCGGCAAGCAGCCCTGCTTCGACTGGCTGTCCCTGGACCAGGCCCGCGCCCACTGCGCGCGCGGCGCCGGGATCTGGGAGTGGGCGGGCACGGAGAACGGCGGGGAACCGGATGTCGTCCTCGCCTGCGCGGGCGACGTACCGACCCAGGAGGTGCTGGCCGCCGCCCAGTTGCTCCGCCGCCACCTGCCCTCCCTCGCGGTGCGCGTCGTCAACGTCGTCGACATGACGCGGCTGCTGCCGCGCGAGGAACACCCGCACGGGATGAGCGACTTCGAGTACGACGGCCTGTTCACCGCCGACAAGCCGGTGATCTTCGCCTACCACGGCTACCCGTGGCTCATCCACCGCCTGGCCTACCGCCGCACCGGCCACCGCAACCTGCACGTGCGCGGCTACAAGGAGTCCGGCACCACGACCACCCCGTTCGACATGGTCGTCCGCAACGACCTCGACCGCTACCGGCTCGTCATGGACGTCATCGACCGCGTCCCCGGCCTCTCGGTCCGCGCGGCGGCGCTGCGCCAGACGATGGCCGACGCCCGCACCCGCCACCAGGCGTGGATCCGCGAGCACGGCACCGACCTGCCGGAGGTCGCCGAGTGGACCTGGTCCGCCTGAACGCCCCTGCCACCAGAAGGAGTTCACTGTCATGACCGTACGCGTCGGCATCAACGGCTTCGGCCGGATCGGCCGCACCTACCTGCGCGCGGCCCTGGAGCGCGGCGAGGACGTCGAGATCGTCGCCGTCAACGACATCGCCCCCGCCGCGACCCTCGCCCATCTGCTGGAGTACGACTCGACGTTCGGACGCCTCGGCCGGGAGGTCGGCCACGACGACCGGTCCATCACCGTGGACGGCCGCCGGATCGCCGTCACCGCCGAACGCGACCCGGCCGCGCTGCGCTGGGGGGAACTGGGCGTGGAACTCGTCGTCGAGTCCACCGGCCGCTTCCGCGACCGCGACAGTGCCGCCCTGCACCTGAAGGCGGGTGCCCGCGGTGTGCTGCTGTCCGCGCCGGGCAAGGGCGTGGACGCGACGATCGTGATGGGCGTCAACGACGGCGCCTACGACCGCGGGCACGACCGGATCGTGTCGGCCGCGTCCTGCACCACGAACTGCGTCGCCCCGATGGTGAAGGTCCTCGACGACGCGTTCGGCGTCGAGCGCGGCATGCTCACCACCGTCCACGGCTACACCAACGACCAGTCCCTGATCGACGGCCCGCACAAGGACCTGCGCCGGGCCCGCTCCGCCGCCCTGAGCATCATCCCGACCGGCACGGGCGCGGCCCGCGCGGTGGGCCTGGTCCTGCCGGAACTCTCCGGGACGCTGGACGGGATCGCGGTGCGGGTGCCGGTGGAGGACGGCTCGCTCACCGACCTGACGGCGGTGCTGCACCGCCCGGTGTCCCGGGACGAGATCAACGACGCGTTCGAGACGGCGGCCCGGGGCCCGCTGCGGGGCGTGCTGCGCGTCTCGCACGCCCCGATCGTCTCCCGCGACGTGATCGGCGACCCCGCCTCCTGCGTCTTCGACCCCGCCCTGACCCAGGTGGGCGGCACGTTGGCCAAGGTCTTCGGCTGGTACGACAACGAGTGGGGCTACACCAACCGGCTGCTGGACCTCACCCGCCTGATGGCCTGAGCCTTCCCGAAGGAGTACTCCGATGACGGACGACCTGCTCGACCGTGCCCCGGCCCACGCGCTGCTCGCGGACGGCACCACGGCGTGCATCCGGCCCGTGCTGCCCGGCGACCACGACCAGGTGGAGGGGCTGTACGAGGAGATGTCGCCGCAGAACCTGCGGCTGAGGTTCTTCTCCCCGTGCCGGCGCTCGGCCGCCCTGGCCGCGGACCGGGCCTGCGCGCCGGTCCGCCCCGGCTACCGGGCCCTGCTCGCCGAGGTGCGCGGGCAGGTCCTCGGGATCGCCGAGTACGACACCGGCGGCGACGGCGACCGGGCGGAGATCTCGATCGCCGTCGCCGAGGGGATCCACGGCCGGGGTGTGGGGACCCTGCTCGTCGAGCACCTGGTGTCGGCGGCCCGCGCGGACGGCGTCACCGTCTTCACGGCGGACGCGCTGAGCGAGAACCGTGAGGTGCTGCGGCTCTTCGCCGACCTGGGCCTGCGCACCACGCGCCGGTTCGAGGGGCCGGAGGTGCGGTGCACGATCCGCCTGGACGAGGACGACGCCTATCTCACGGCCGTCGAGGACCGGGCCCGGCGCGCGGACGTGGCGAGCCTGCGTCCGCTGCTGCGCCCGGAGGCGGTCGCCGTCGTGGGCGCGGGGCGCACGCCCGGTTCGGTGGGGCGGGCGGTCCTGCACCACCTGCACACGGGCGGCTTCACCCGCCGCCTGTTCGCCGTGAACCCGAGCGTGACCTCGATCCTCGGCGTGCCGTCGTACCCGTCGGTGAGCGTCCTGCCGAGGACCCCTGACCTGGTGGTCGTGGCGGTCCCCGCGCCGGCGGTCGCGGCGACGGCCGAGGAGTGCGGGAAGGCCGGGGTGCGCGCGCTCGTCGTGGTCTCCGCGGGCCTGGACGCCGATCAGGCCCGGGACCTGCTGGCCGCCTGCCGGACGTACGGGATGCGGCTGGTCGGCCCCAACTGCCTGGGCATCGTCGACACGGACCCGGCGCTGCGCCTGGACGCCACGTTCGCCGCGCGTCACCCGCTGCCCGGCGCGGCCGGGATCGCCGTGCAGTCCGGCGGGGTGGGCATCGCGCTGCTCGACGGGATGTCGCGGCTGGGCATCGGGGTGTCGTCGTTCGTGTCGCTCGGCGACAAGTACGACGTCAGCGGCAACGACCTGCTCCAGTGGTGGGAGGACGACGGCCGGACCCGGCTGGCCGTGCTGCACCTGGAGTCGTTCGGCAATCCGCGCGCGTTCTCGCGGACGGCCCGCCGGGTCACCCGGCGCATCCCGGTGCTGACCGTGGACGCCGGGCGCACCGACGCGGGCCGGCGGGCCGCCGCCTCGCACACCGCCGCCGCGGCCACCCCCACCATGACCCGGCAGGCCCTGTTCACCCAGGCTGGAATCACGGCGACCCGCTCGGTCGGTGAACTCCTGGAGACGGCCGCCCTGTTCCACTCCCAGCCGCTGCCCGAGGGCACCCGGGTCGCGGTCGTCACCAACGCGGGCGGGGCCGGGGTGCTGGCCGCCGACGCCTGCACGGAGGCGGGTCTCGCCCTGCCGGTGCTCCCCGATGCCGTCCTCGAGGACCTGCCCGCGGGCGCCACCGCCGGGAATCCGGTCGACGCGACCGCCGCCGTCACCGAGGCCCAGCTCACCGCCTGCGTCGACCGGATCCTGAGGTACGCGGGCGTCGACGCCGTGCTGGTCGCCCTGGTGCCGACGGCGGTGGCCGCCGCGACCGGCGACGACCTGGTGCGCGCCCTCACCTCGGGGCCGGGCCGCCGTCCGAAGCCGGTGCTGGCCGTGCGCCTCGAACAGGACGTGCCGGTGGGGCTGCTGCCCGCCGACGGGGGCGGCACCGTCCCCTCGTACGCCGAACCGCAGGCGGCGGCGCGGGCGTTGGCGCACGCGGCCGACCGGGCGGCGTGGCTGGCGCGGCCCGCCGGGGCCGTACCGGACCTCGACGGCGTCGACACCCGGCGCGCCCGCGCCGTGGCCGGCACCTGGCTGACCGCGCACCCCGAGGGGGGCTGGCTCGATCCGCGGACCTGCGCCGAACTGCTGGCCTGCTACGGCGTGCCGCAGATCCCGTGGGCCTGGGCCGAGACCGAGGACGAGGCGGTGTGCGCGGCGGAGCGGCTGCGCGGGACCGACGGCCGGGTCGTCCTCAAGGCGCACTGGCCGGGTCTCGTCCACAAGAGCGCGCAGGGCGCCGTACGGCTCGATCTGCGCGGTGACACGCAGGTGCGGACCGCGTTCCGCGACCTCCAGGAACGTTTCGAGGGACAGCTGACGGGGGTTGTGGTGCAGGCGCTGGCGGGCCGGGGCACCGAACTGTTCGCCGGTGTCGTCCAGGACGGGGTCTTCGGGCCGCTCGTCCTGTTCGGCCTCGGCGGTACGGCGACGGAGGTCCTCGCCGACCACGCGGCCCGCCTCGCCCCGCTCACCGACCACGACGTGCACGACCTCATGACGTCCCCGCGCTGCGCACCCCTGCTGTTCGGTGCGGACGGCGGCGGCCCGCTCGCCCTGGAGGACCTGGAGCAGCTCCTGCTGCGGCTCTCCCGGATGGCCTGCGACCTGCCGCAGCTCGCCGAGGCCGACTTCAACCCGGTCCACGCCACGCCGGACGGCGTCACCGTCCTCGACGCCCGGGTACGGCTGCTGCCGCACCGGGTCCACGACCCCTACCTGCGCCGACTGAGGTGAAGCGATGAAGCACGACACAGTGGGTTCCGTGATGACCGTGGACGTCGTCCACGCCGTCCCCGACACGCCGTTCAAGGAGGTCGCACGGCTTCTCGCACGGCACAGGATCAGCGGGCTGCCGGTGGTCGACGGCGACGACAAGGTGCTCGGTGTGGTGTCCGAAACGGATCTGCTGGCCCGTCAGGCGGCCCCGGCCGCCTGACGGGCCAGCAG